>JBAVYF010000079.1:0-4504 GCA_049698655.1 Occallatibacter sp.
GCGCACGCGGGCTGATGCAACTGATGCCGGCGACAGCAAAGGACATGGGAGTCGAGGACAGCTTCAAACCGGAGGAGAATGTGCGCGGTGGGGCGATCTATTTGGCTGCGCTGCTGACCCGCTACCACGACAATATGGCGCTGGCGCTGGCTGCCTACAACGCCGGCCCTGAAGCGGTGGACAAGTACCACGGTATTCCTCCCTACCGCGAGACGCGGGCCTACGTCGCGCGTGTGATTCACGAGTTCAACCGCCGCGTGCTGGCGCGCGAAGCGCAAGCCAAAAAGGCGGTTGCGCAAGGCACTCCTGCTGCCTCGCAGAAGGATCCTTCCCCTTAAGGAAGCTCTGATTCATTCATCATCCCTACGGCGCATTCCCCCCGGGGCTAGAGCGGTTCCTCAATTCACGTGCCCTTTCAAATCGGCGACTTATTCAAAGATTCATTAGCGTTCCAGTCTTTCGCTTTCACGGGTGAGAAAATAGACTCAAGAGATGTTTAGAGCCGCGGGAGCGGAGAAATCTTGAAGAAAAATCAGTTGATTCCGGGTTTGGTGGTGCTGGTGGCGCTCGCGGCGCTGTTGGTGTGGGGACGTGACAGGATTCACTTCGACTTTGGCGTCTTTGTCGCCCAGCTCAAACTGGCCGACTGGCGCAAGATCGGCGTTGCCTTCGCCTGCATCTACGTCTGCTACGCCTTTCGCGCGGCGCGCTGGGCGCTGCTGCTCCGCCACATCAAGAAGGTGCCGCTGTTCTCGCTGCTCAGCACGCAGGTCATCGGCTTTACCGCGGTGGCGCTGATCGGCCGCATCGCGGACCCGGTGCGTCCCTACCTGGTCTCGAAAAAAACCGGCCTGCCGCTCAGCAACCAGGTTGCCGTTTACATCGTCGAGCGGCTCTTCGACGCCGGGTCGATGGCTCTGATCTTTTCCGCCACTATTCTGCTCGCCGCATGGTTCGGGGGGCCGGACGCTCTGCCTCATCCTGAGGTAATGAAAAAGGTCAGCTACGGGGCGCTGGCCACCACTGTGGCGGGCGCGCTCTTTCTGATTGCAGTGCGTCTGGCTGGCGGAGTCGTGGCGTCGTTTCTCGAAGGGACTTTCGGCGTTGTCTCCAAAGGCCTGGGACACGCGATTGGCGAGAAGATTCGCGCCTTCCGCGCCGGCCTGGACACGCTGCGTTCTTTCTCTGACTTCGGCATTGCCGCCTCGCTCTCGCTGGCCATGTGGGGGCTGATCACGCTGGCCTATCTGGAGATCACCACGGCCTTTGTCGCCAGCCCGCAACTAGCGGGGTTGACGCTGGCCAAGTGCATGTTGCTGATGGCCTCCAGCATGTTGGTCAGCGGATTTCAACTGCCGGTGCTGGGCTGGTTCACGCAGATTGGCGTTGTGGCCGCCGCCTTCTCCGGCTTCTTCGGCGTGGCGGCTGAGCCTGCCACCGCCTGTGCCGCCACGCTGCTGGCAGTCACCTTCCTGAGCATCGCGCCCGTGGGCCTCGTCTGGGCGCACTTCGAGCACGTCAGCCTGCGCAAGGTGGCCGCGGAAAGCGGTCACGCCGGAGATGAGATTACGGTGGACAAGGCGGCCTGCTAGAGCACGGCTTAATAACGCTTGCCATTCTTAATGAGTAGCGTTATTATATTGCTGTGATCCGAAGCTTCGCGGACGCCGATACCGAATTGTTGTGGGATACCGGCAAGAGCCGCCGCATCCCAGCGAGCCTTCGTACTTCGGCGCTGAAGAAAATTGCGCAGCTTGATTCCGCTGAGCGTCTGGAAGATCTTTGGTCTCCGCCGGGGAATCGTTTGGAAGTTCTGACGGGAGACCGCAAGGGCCAGCACAGCATCCGCATCAACGCTCAGTACCGAATTTGCTTTACATGGGCTGACGGGGACGCATACGACGTTGAGGTCGTTGATTACCACTAGGAGACACCATGGATAAGATTCCCTTCGGATACTCGATTCATCCTGGCGAGATTCTCAAGACGGAGTTCATGGAGCCGCTGGGGCTTTCCAGCTACCGGCTGGCCAAAGACCTGCACGTCTCCGCGCCGCGAGTGAACGATATTGTCCTCGGCAAGCGATCGATCACAGCCGACACCGCGATGCGCCTCAGCGCCTACTTTGGATGCTCCGCGCAGTTCTGGCTGAACCTGCAAAACAAGCATGATATCTGGCTTGCCGCGAAAGATAAATCCCTGGCCAAGGTCAAGCCGAGGGCGCGGGCAGCGTAACATCCTTCTCCGCCGCAAGAGTCAGCTGAGTGAACCGGATCGTCTCCGGACCCACGGCTCCGCCGGTCATGATCATGCTCATCGCCTGCTCCATATTGATGTCGGTCTCTGTGACCCGGCTGATGGGCAGAATTTGCAAAAAAGCCGAGGTCGGGTTGATGGCGCATGGAACCAGCACAGCGGCCAGCAGCTCGCCGGTAGAAGAGTCGGTCATGGTGCGCGTCAGGAAGCCGATGGACTTCTGGCCGGCGATGGGAAAGTCCACCAGCACCACGCGCTGGCTGGATTCTTTCTTGGCCATCATGCTGTCGAGCAGCAGGCGCACCGAGGTATAGATTTTGGCGACCACCGGCAGCCGCTCCAGCGTGGCCTCGAAAAGACTGAATGCCTGGCGGCCGATTACCAGGGAGGTGATTCGTCCCACCACATAGAGCACCACCAGGGTCAGCACGATGGCCAGAACCGACTGAAGCAACGGCTGGCTGAGCCAGTTTTCCGGAAAAATCGCCGCAAAGAGTTGGATCACAGGCAAGCCGGCCTTGGCCAGGGCGCCAAGAAGAAAGCTGAAGATCAGGTACGTCACGAACAAAGGCCCGATGGTGATGACGCCGGCAAGAATGTTGCGTTGCAGACTGCGCAACGTATGGGTAAGGACTGGTCTCACGTGTCTCTCCTCCCGATGAGCATATCCGAGCCGGGCAGCACAGGGCAGTGCGCAAAGAGAAACCACCTCTCCCCGCGAGGGCGCCCGATGTGCCCGCCGGGATTTGACCCAGAAAAGCGGCCTTTTGGCACGCACATTTTGCGCCCAAAATTGGTTTTGCTGCCCGGAAATGAACAAATATTCGTGTTGTCAACTGTTATTTTACTTATACAAATACAGACTTGGAGGGTATTGCTCCCTTTCACATTGTCTGTGACGCAGAGCATAGCTAGTCGCGTTTTCAACGGGCTAGGATTTGTCCAGTCCAGCCGGTTCTGATCTCAACCCCCGGCCTGATGCCCGCTATGTTCTTGTTTCCAGATTTACAAAGCTGCACCAACGAGTGGCGCTTGCCGGCGCACGCAGACGGAGTGTCTTCTCATGGCATGGTATGCCTATTGCATCGGTGAAAAGCAAGCATTTCCTGAATTAGCCCATCATCGCAAACCCATTCCGATGGAATCGGTCCTCGGAGTCAGCGGCAACCAGGTTTTTCTTTATCCCGCCAGCGACCTGGCCATCATCGTCAGCGAACACGACCCCGCCGAAGCCCTCAACCAGAAATCCGGCGTAGACCACGCCCGGGTGATCGCCGACTGTTTCCAGCACTCCACGGTGCTGCCCTTCCGGTTTGGAACCGTCTTCAACGACGATGAAAGCCTGCGCAAATCCATCCGCTCCAACCAGCGCCAGTTCCTCGGCCACATTGACAAGCTGCGCGGCAAGACCGAGATGCATCTGAAAATTTTCGTGGACGACAGCGGCGGCCACGCTGTGGACAAGCACCAGCCGGCCGATGGACCGAGCCGGGAGTATTTCACAAACCTGCGCGAGAATGCCGCCCGTCAGCGCGAGCGCCAGACCCGCGCCCGCGCCGTCAGCTTCCAGATGCACCGGCTCTTTATGCCTCTGGACGAAGAGGTTAGCTGCCGGTTGACGGAAAGCGGCAAGATCATGCTGGACGTCGCGCACCTGATCGACCGCAAGTGCGTGGATCGCTACCTGAACAAGTTCTCGACCACCTGCGCCCTGATGCGGGAGTATCAGATGCAGCTCTCCGGTCCCTGGCCGCCCTACCACTTTGTCCACCGGCTCACCTGCGGTGTTCATGTTCACCCGCAGCAGCTAGCGGCAGTGCCGGTTGCCATGCCTGTGATCCACATTCCCGAGCCTGTTCCCGTGATGGCCTGAAGCAGCAGACCAACTCGCCGACGCTCGACCGGCTTCGTTCATCAGGCGGCAGACGCGAAAAGGCCATCCCGCAGCGCGGGATGGCCTTTGTAGTTGGAGCATTTTCACAGTTCCTGTAGGGTTGATTTCGTGGTATCCCACCCATTTCACAAAGAACGTGAAATGGATGGGGCAGGGAACTTCTCCTGTAGGGTGGGTTTAGTGGTTTCCCACCCATTTCACAAAGAACGTGAAATGGATGGGGCACGGAGCATCCTTACAATATCAGGAAAAATGCTCTAGACGATGGCTGGAGCGCTGCCCAGCCCTTGCCTACTTGAAGGAGGCGATGGCGACGGCCTCGTCGTCGTAGATGTCGAAGACGGTGTACAGCTT
>JBAVYF010000080.1:0-13453 GCA_049698655.1 Occallatibacter sp.
GGGTCATCCTTGGCCTTTTCTTGGAGTTCCGCCCAAATCTGGCTGCTACGATCATGATCGGGTTTTGCCTTTTCTTCCATTTGAATACCTTCTCCCGGCCTCACATAATCGGCTGGCGCGTTCCCACAGTCAGGCACAACAGTGAAGTAATCCGTCCATCAACGTACCGAATAGAACTCGCGCCTACCGCCAGTCGTCCCTTGCGTTGCCCAGGCCTTCGTTCATCACCGCGTCGAAGCCGCTGTGCTTCTTGATGAAGATCTCGCTGAACTGGCGGTCCTGGCGAAGCAAAATAGCCTGCAAGCGGACCATCTCCAGCAACGCCAGGAACATGGCGATCAGCGCCCGCTCGCTGCGGGTGTGGCTCAACAGCCGGCGCAGAGCCACCGGCTTGTCTTCCATGGTCAGGCGGCGGGCGAGAAACTGAATCATCTGGCTCACCGTGACAGAATCTTCCTCCACGTCGATCACCGGGCGATTGCGGGCGCGCTCCAGAATGTCGCGGAAGATGCGCACCAGGTCCACGGTGTCGGCGGCGATCTCCGGCTCGACGCCTTCGTCGTCCTTGAACTCGCGCACGCCTGGGTTGGTCCACGTGGCGGCCTCCAGCATCTGCTTCTGTTGCAGCATCTGGGCGGCGTTCTTGAAGCGCTCGTGCTCCAGCAGCCGCTCCACCAGTTCCCGTCGCGGATCTTCCCCCGCGTCTTCCGGGCCCGTGGCCGTGTGCGGCAGCAGCATCTTGCTCTTGATGTGGATCAGCAGCGAAGCGGTATAGATGAACTCTCCCGCCACATCCACATCGCTGGCCTTGAGCTGGTTCACATAGGCAAGAAACTGGGAGGTGATGGTCGCGATGGGGATGTCGTAGATGTCGATATCCTGCTTGCGAATCAGGTCCAGCAGCAGGTCCAGTGGGCCGTCATACACCTGCCCCACAATCACCGAAAAGGGAGATTCCTCAGAGCCTTCGTCCAGCTTCTTCTGTCGCGCAGCCAGCTTGGCGGTGGCCTTTTCGTCCGCTTTTGTGTCGGCCTTTTCCTCTGCGCTGGACTCAGCGCTGAGTACCAACGGTGGCGCTTCATCGGAAGCTGCGGTCTGTTCGACGACCGGCTCCGGCGCACTCTCTGGCTCGGCCACAGTTTCTGACACAGGAATGTCAACGGGTTCCTTCTCTGGACTGATTTCTAAGGTTGACTCAGGAGCTGAAATCGGTTCAGAAGCCGTGGCGGCCTCTTGCTCATCCGCTGGAGCGGCCTGTTCAACATCGGGAACGCGGACCGGCACGGCACTCGCCTCAGCCTCAGTCTCAGCTTCCAGCTCGGCGTCGGTCGCAGACTCTGGCTCTTTGAACGGCTCGGAGGGGGTCACATCCGCCACTTCCGGTGTTTCATTTGTCTCCGGTTCGACGACTGGCTCGGCTTCGGTCACAGTTTGCGACACCGCGGCCGAGAGCGGGACGGCTGCAGGCTCAGGCTCGACTTTCGCTTCAATGGCTACCTCGGCTTCGCGGGCCTTCTCAGCACCACGGGCTGCGGAAAAGCCCGATCCAGAGGGAGGCGGGGGTTTCAACCCGCGCGTAACGCCAACAGAATCGACTTGGGCTTTAGCGCCGGAGGAAGTCTCTTCGGAAATTTCTCTCCTTGCCCCGGCCTTTCCTTTAACCCTGTCAGGCACGGATTCAGGCGCGGCAACAAGACCGTGCTCCGCACCTCTCGATGCCGGAATCGCTGGTGCGGCCATTTCGATTTTGGGGAACGCCTTGGTCAAAGCTCTCTCTTCTTCCGGAATCTCTTTGAAGCCGCCTGAAAACATCGGTGCTGCAATCGGCGCAAACCGCGCGGGCCGCGGGAAAATGCCAAATCCGGAGCGAATGCCGCCCAACGCAAACTTGAGCGCCTTGCGCCACCACGGAATTGTCTTTTCAAGCACTTGCATTCGTTGCCTACTGACCTGTATCGCTGGTCAGGGTCATCCGCATGGCCGCGCGCACCTGCCGCATTGTCTCTTCGGCGCGGGCGCTGGCCCGGCGGGAACCATCATCAAGGATTTCCTTCACCTGTGCCACGGAAAAGCCGGCGCGCCGCTCTTGAATGGGCTGCAAAACCCTCACCAGGCCGTCAGCAACCCATCCCTTGCACTCGATGCAGCCAATCCCCGCCGAGCGGCAGCCTTCATATACCTTCGCCATTGTCTCAGGCGTTGAGAAGACCTTGTGCAGGTCGCCCACCGGGCACTTGTCCGGGTCGCCCGCGTCGGTGCGGCGAACGCGCGCCGGATCGGTCACCATGGTCTTCAGCTTTTGGCGCACCACCGGCTCCGCATCGGTCAACAGAATTGTGTTGCCGTAGCTCTTGGACATCTTGCGGCCGTCGGTGCCAGGCAGTTGCGGCGAGGGCGTCAGCAGCACCTGCGGCTCAGGCAAAACCTCCCGCCCGTCGAGCTTGTAGAACTGGTTGAATCTCCGCGCTACCTCGCGCGTCAGCTCTACATGGGCGGTCTGGTCGTTGCCCACGGGAACGAACTGCGGCTGGTAGATCAGGATGTCGGAGGCCATCAGCACCGGGTAGCCCAGGAACCCGAAGTTCGACAGATCCCGGTTCGCCAGATTTTTCTGCTGGTCCTTGTAGCTGGGCACGCGCTCCAGCCAGCCGACCGGCGTAATCATGCCCAGCAGCAGGTTCAGCTCGGCATGCTGCAAGACCTTGCTCTGTAGAAAGAGCACGCTCTTGGCCGGATCAAGGCCGGCGGCCAGATAATCGAGCAGCACGTCCAGAGTGTTGGGCGCGATCTGCGAGGGGTCGGCGTAGTCCGAGGTCAGCGCGTGCCAGTCGGCGATGAAAAAGTAGCACTCGTACTGACCAGAGTCTTGCAGCTTGACCCAGTTGGCCAGCGCGCCCATGTAGTTGCCCAGATGCAGCTTGCCCGTGGGGCGCATGCCGCTCAAAACGCGAGGACGGGAGGATGAGGTTGCGGATTCAGCCATGGTGTTGATCGATCCAGATTCCGATTTTGGGATGATGCCAGAAGAATGTCGCCGCCTTGCCGGAATATCCGGGAAAACGACTCTTTCTATTGTAGCGGGCCATTGTAGCGGGAGGCGGGCGGTGGCGCTCCACCTGGCCTATACGTGAACCAGCGCCCAGAGCACGATCTGCAGCGCCGGTCCGAGCAGCGCCATCAGCACATACCGGCCGATGAAGATCATCAAAAGGTAGCTGCCCCAGATGGGAATCCGGTCGTAGACCCGCACGACGTTGTAGGGCAGCAGGTTGCGCGCCACGCGGCTGCCGTCGAGCGGCGGGATGGGGAGCAGGTTGAAAAAGCAGAGCGAGAGATTGATTAAAATCGCCAGGGTGCAGAGCAGCACCAGCGGTTGGGGGGTGAAGTCCGCAACCGGGCTAAAGGCGGCAAAGAAGGAGGCGAGAACGACCTGGCGCCCGCTGGGAATCGCGATTGTCATGATCGCCAGAACGGCAAAGGCAACCAGCACGATAAGCAGATTCGACACTGGCCCTGCCAGGGTGGTCAGGTTGTCGTCACGAACGATCTTGCGGAAGTTGCGGGTATTGACTGGTGTGGGTTTGGCCCAGCCCACCAGCATGCCGCCAAAGAAGCTGAGCCCGATGAAGGGTCCAAAGATCATCAGCGCCGGAAACAGCAGGGTGCCGACGGGGTCCACATGGACCATAGGGTTGAGCGAGACGCGCCCCACCATGCGCGCCGTCTGGTCGCCCAGCCGCGAGGCCATCCAGGCGTGCGCGCACTCATGCACGCTAAGCGAAAAAAGGATCAGAACAAACTCGAAGACGGCGATCAGGAAGGCGCTGGATTGCAAATCTACACTCCACAGGATGGAAAACTCAGGTTAGCATGGAGGGGCTGGTGGATTCGACCAGAGGCGGGAACCAGGAGCGGCCCGGCGCTGTCAAGGGGGTTTTGCGGCTCAAACGTTCGGTGCGAAAGGGGATCGGTCATGCGGAGATGGATCGCGGGAGCTTTCCTGTGCCTGGTGGTAACAGCGGGCTTTGCCCAGGACGATGAAGCAGCCAGAGCAAATAAGTTGTACTCTGCATTACGGTTGACGGAGGCGCTGCCGCTCTATGAGGATCTGGCCAAGGCACATCCGGATCAGAGCCTTTATTTCATGCGGTTGGCCAGTTGCCTGGACGCCCGCGCTGTCCAGTTGAGTGACCCGTCTGAGGTGAAGGCGGTGCGGACGCGGGAGCGGGACGCCGCTAGGCGAGCCGTCGAACTGGGCGATACGACCGAATACATACGCCTGATGGCTCAAATTGATCCCGACCAGCCGATCTATGCCAACCTTCAAAGTTCGGGAAAAGCTCTGCTGGCGGAGGGAGATAAGGCGTTTGGCACGGGAGATTTTTCCACCGCGATGGCGAAGTATACGGCTGCGGCGGAGGCTGATCCGAAGCTCTATGAAGCAGCTCTCTACGCGGGAGATACGGCCCGCCAGCAGGGGGATCTGAAGACCGCGGCCCAGTGGTTTACGCGGACGATTGCCATCGATCACGACCGCGAAACCGCCTACCGCTACTGGGGCGACGCGATAGTGACGCTGAGTGGCAACCCGATGTCCGCAAAGGAGAAGTTCATCGACGCCATTGTGGCCGAGCCCTACAACAGGTTGGCCTGGCAGGGGCTGACGCAATGGGCGGAGATTGAGAAGGCGGTGATTCTGGCGCCCAAGATCGAGCGGCCGGCAGCTCCGGTGGTGGACCCCAATAACCCAAAGAACGTCACCGTGCCGATTGATTTTGGCGCCACCGGCGACAAGCAGCATCCGGGCGCTTCAGCATGGATGATGTACTCGCTGTTCCGCGCCAGTTATCGCGGCGGCATCTTCCAGAAGGACTACCCCAACGAAAAGGAGTACCGGCATTCACTGAAGGAAGAAGATGCGGCGCTGGCCATGGTAGCCACCGACATCAAGGAGAAGAAGATCGCATCGGAGCAGTTGGACGATAACCTGCGCAACCTGGTCGAGCTGAACGATGCGGGCATGTTGGATTGCTGGATTCTGATCAGCGGCGCAGATAGCGGCATCGCGCAGGACTACGCCGCGTATCGCAAAGAGCATCGTCAGCTCCTGCACGATTACCTCGACCGGTTTGTGGTGCATGGCGGAGTGAGCCCTGCGCAGTGAGGCAGAGCGCAGGCAAAAGGAGTCGGCAGGGTCAGGGGAGCTTTTCCCTGACCCCTGATCTCTGATCCTTGATTCCTGTTTTACCCCCGCTCCGCCGGGAAGCTGCCCACCAGTTCTCCGGCCGCGACGTGCTGGCCGGCCAGCACGATGGCGTGGCTCGCGATCCTGGCTGCGGGGCCAATGAAGGTGGGCGCCAGCGTGACCTCGCCAAAATCATGGGCGGCGTGGCTGTGCGAATAGATGCGGGCGAACGAGCCGATGACCGCTCCCTTGCCGATGGTGATGCCGCCGCGGTCGTTCAACAGCGCGCGCTGGCGGATGGTGACGCCCTCCTCGATTGCCAGGTTGTAGCCGTAGGTCAGGTCCACGCCATGATAGATTTTGACCCCCGCGCCGATGCGAGCGAAAATGTGCCGGCCCAGCATCGAGCGGAAACGCAGCCCCAGCCAGTGGTTAGTCCCGATGGGCGAGCGGTCGAACATCTGCCAGAACCACAGCAGCGGCTTGCGCTTGGCGAACTGCTCGGGGGCGGCGTCAGCAAAGTGCTCGGCCTCCAGGGTCACGTTCTCCGGATCCAGCGAGAGCGAGAGCACGTTGCCGGGCAGCTCGCTGGTGAGCGTCAGGTTCAGCTTGCCGCCGTGCGGGCGGCCCAGGTAGAGCTGGGTTAGCTGGTCGCGCACAATCTCCGCGCGCCGCTCCGGAGCCTGGTGGCGGGTGAACTCCTCATCGAGAAACTGAATCCAGCGGCGGTAGACTTCTTCGGCCTCGGGCGCGGGATGCGGGGCGTTGTTAGCGGTGTGGTCCATACGAATTGGACGATACACTACCAGGCCGGGGTGTATCGAGAGGGGGTATTCGGACCGTGCGTCAGCTTCCGAGTCGTCCGAATCCGGCAAGCGTACTGATTCTTCCGATTTCTGAGTTGACCCCATATCGCATGTGGTCCGATTTGCTCAGACGTTGAGGATCTAAGCCGCTATGGTGAACATCCTGGGGTGCTCGATGAAGACCCCACAATTGCGAGGAGATTTTATGAATGGATTCAAGCTTGTTCTGCTAGCTGCTGTTGCTGGATGCTTTCTGATGGTAACCGCTCCGAAAGCAGCGGCTCAGGTTTCTGTGGAGATTGGAGTTGCGCCCGATTGCCCCTACGGCTACTATGACGTCGCTCCCTATGACTGTGCTCCCTATGGCTACTATGGCCCGGAATGGTTTTCGGGCGGTATCTTCATCGGCACTGGTCCGTGGTTTCACGGTCCTGAAAACTTCCGGGGCCACGTAAATAACCGTTATCATCCCGAACACGGCTACGCTGGCCCAAAGCCAGCACGTGGCGAGAAACCCGCGCCGGCGAATCGTCTCGATAAGGTTTCCCACTTCAAAGGAAATGAAGTTCGTGACGGGCACGGCAAAGTAGCCGGGGGCAAAGGCAAAAAATAAGAACAGCCTTGCGAATAGTTCAATAACCGGTGGAAACCTGTTCAGGGTGGTTTGTGGGCTACAGCGGAGACTAACCCGCGAAGTATCTCGCAGAACCGCCCTGAATCCGGACTGCCGGTTTCCTTCTATCTCGCGCCGCTGCCTGAGGTCTCTTTCGGTCCCAGCAGAAGCTGCACGCCCGTTACGCGGCTTCGTCCGCCTCGGCTCGGCGGTTGCGGGTCAGCAGGAAGTAGACCACCGGCGTCACCACCAGGCTCAACACCATGGAGACGCTTAACCCGCCGATCACCGCGATGGCCAGCGGTTGCAGCATCTGCGAACCAGCGCCCAGCGCAAAGGCCAGGGGCAACATTCCGCAGACCGCTGCAATAGCGGTCATCACGATAGGCCGCAGCCTCCGTTGCGCGGCATGAATCATGGCTTCAGTCGGGGAAGCGCCCTCGGCGCGAAACTTCTCGTCGGCGTCCAGCAGCAGAATGCCGTTTTTGGCCACTATGCCGATGACCATGATGAGTCCCATGAACGAAGCCACATTGAAGGTGGTCCCGGTAATCAGCAGGGCCAGGATGACGCCGGAGATGGAAAGTACCGAAGAGGTGAGAATGGCGATCGGAGCTGGAAAATTGCGAAACTCCGTCAACAGCACACCGAAGACCAGCGCCAGGGCCAGCAGCAACACCCGCAGCAGATCGTGGAACGACTTCTGCTGTTCCTCGTAGGTGCCGCCGTAGACCACACGCACAGAGGCGGGCAGATGCAGCCCATCCACCGTCTGGCGAACCTTGGCCATGGCGCTGCCCAGGTCCGAGCCCTCCAGGCGGCCGGTGACAATGACAAGCCGTTGCAGGTTTTCGCGCCGGATTTCGTTCTGCGGCGGTAACTGTTCGATTGCGGCCAGCGAGCCAAGCGTAGCGGTATGGCCCGAGCTGCTGTTGAAGACGGTGTTCTGGATGGTGTCGAGCGAGGCACGATGCTCGTCGCCGAGGCGCACGCGAATGGTGTATGGGCGGTCGTTGGATATCAGCGGGGCGGAGGCAGTCACTCCGTCAAGAATTGCCGTGGCGTCTTCAGAAACTTCGTTGGGTGTAAAGCCCATGCGCGCGGCGAGAACCGGACTGACCTGGAAGTTGGTTGCCGGACCGCTGATGGTGTTCTCAATGCCGTCCTGTACATCCACGACGCCCGGAATTTTGCCGATAGCGTCGCCCACGCGGGGGCCAAGCTGCGAAAGCAGAGCCGGATCGCTCGAAAAAAGTTTTATCTGGATGGGCTCCGGCGCATTGGAGAGGTCGCCGATCATGTCCTGCAGCACTTGTGTGAACTCAATGTCCAGTTCCGGCTCGGCGGCCCTGATCCGTGCGCGCACATCGGTCATCACTTCGTCAATTCCACGACTGCGTTTGGCATTCAGCTTTACGGTAAAGTCTCCGTAGTTGGACTCGGTCACCCCTGCCAGGCCCAACTGCATACCAGTGCGGCGCGAGGTGATCTCGACCTCGGGAGTGGCGCGCAGGATGCGCTCGACATGTTCCAGAACCCGGTTGGTTTCGCTCAGCGAGCTGCCGGCGGGCATGATGTAATCGAGAATGAAGCCGCCCTCATCCATCTCCGGCAATAGGCCGGAGCCAAGTGCTTTATAACCTGCCCAGGTTCCCACGACCAGCAACAGGCAGGCTCCGCCGACCCACAGCGGCTTGGCCAGCGACCAGTCCAGCGCTTGCCTGTGGAGTTGAAGAACGCGGCTCAGTACGCCCCTTGGTTTGTGTTCTTTCCGCTCTTCATCGCTTTCCCGCTCGGCCAGCAGTACCATACCCAGGCCCGGCGTCCAGGTAAGCGCCAGCACCAGCGACGTAAGCAGCGCCGCTGTCATGGTGATGGCCAGCGCGCGGAAGAAGCTGCCGGTGACCCCGCTAACCAAAACCAGCGGCAGAAAGACGACCACCGGCGTAATCGTCGAGCCGACCAGCGGCGTGGTGATCTCGGCCAGCGCACTGCGCACCGCATCGGCGCGGCGCTCGCCGCCATCCCGGTGCAGCACAATATTTTCGACCACCACGATGGCGTTATCAATAACGAGTCCAACGGCTGCGGCGAGGCCGCCCATTGTCATCAGGTTAAAACTCTGGCCGATCATCCAGAGCACAAGCACGGTGATGGCGATGGTGACGGGAATGACGAGACCGGCGATGAGTGAGGAAGTCCAGTCGCGGAGGAACAGAAAGAGAACGACGCAGGCCAGGATCAGTCCTATAAAGATTGCGTCACGCACGCTGGCGATGCTGTCGCGCACCAGTTGCGACTGATCGTAGAAGGGCTCCAGCCTGACGCCAGGCGGCAGCTTCTGCCGCAATTCGGTCACCTGCGCGGCTACCGCGTCGGCCACGGCCACTGTGTTGCTGGAGGGCTGGCGCGCAATGTTCAGCAGAACCGCATCTTTTCCGTTGGCGGTCACCGTGGTGTAGACCGGCATGGTGCCCTGCTCCACAGTGGCTACATCGGCCACGCGCACCGGGGCTCCGGCCGCGGTGGTCTTCACCACCAGTTGTCGCAGTTGGTCGGCATCATGCACCTGCGCGCCCACCAGCCCCAGAATCAGCTGGTGATTGGCCTCGTAAAGGCCGGGCGAGTCCACGATGTTGGAGGCCTGAATGGAGTTCACCAAGTCGGGAATTGTAACCCCGGCGCTTTGCATCAGCGCCAGATTCGGGATTACATGAAACTCCGGCACCTTTCCGCCCTGCACGGTCACGGTGCTCACACCAGCCACGCGATTCAAGGGCGGCTTCAGATCGTAAGTGGCAATCTCCCAGAGGCGGGTCTGCGGAACGGTATCGGAGGTAAGGCTGTAGCCCAGAATTGGAAAAGTGGCAAAAGTGAGGCGGTTGGTTGTGATCCGCGTCGTTGGCGGCAGTGTCTGCTCCACCTTGCTCAGCGCCGCATCCACCAACTGGAGTGAGCGGTACATGTCCACGTTCCAGTCGAAGAACAGGCTGACCTCAGCCGAGCCGCGACTGGTGGTGGAGCGTACGGTTTGCAGTCCCGGCACCGCATTCACCGCGTCCTCAATGGGCTTGGTGATGGTCACCTGCATCTGCTCAACGGGCATCACGCCGTTGTCCACGCCGATGACAACGCGGGGAAAGTTCGTCTCGGGAAAAACCGAGATCGGCACCTGGAAAGAAAGATAGATGCCGGCTACGGTGAGAACGGCCGCAAAGAAGAAGATAGTGCGTGTGGAGCGGCCCAGCCAGAACGGCTTGTGGCCGGGCACCGCGCCGGGAGCTTCGTTGGACATCAGTTGCCCCCTCCGCCAGTGCCGGCCGCGGGCTTTCGATCATCGTCCGCCGCCGGACCGATCTTCACCCTGGCGCCATCGTCCAACCCATACGCGCCGCCGGTAATCACCAGGTCGGATGGCGTCAAACCGCCGGTTACCTGCACGTCTTCGCCGTCAGCGATGCCCAGCGTTACTGGCTTGCGATGCGCCGTGCCGTCGCCGCCCGCCACCATCACGGATTTGCTGCCGTCCTGCGCGGTCAGAATCGCGGAAACGGGAAGCTTCCATGCCTGCGCCACTGTTCTTCCCGTGATGGAGACCTTCACCGGCGTTCCCACTTTGAGTGTCCCGGCTTTGTTGTCGATCTTCAGCCAGACCTCGACGGTTGTGCTACCGGGGTCCAGCGCCGGACTGATAAGTGTAACCTTTGCGGCAACCTGCGCGGCCATCCCCGGCACCACGACCGACGCATCGTCGCCCAACTTGATCCTCTGCGCCAGGCTCTGTGCCAGATGCGTCTTGGCCAGCAGGCTTGAGGTGTCCATCACCGTCAACAGAGGCGCGCCCACGGCAGCCGTTTCACCAGCAAACAGCGGCCGGTCGGTCACCACGCCATTGATCGGGCTGCGAATCTCGGAGTAGCTCACCTGGGCCGCCGCGCCTTTGTACTTACCCTCCGCCGATGTCAACTGTCCCTGCGCCGACTTCAGCGCGGCAGCGTGGCTCACGCTGCGCAACAACTCCAGATGCTTGGCCACCGCGTCGTAGGCAGCCTGCGCCTGCACCAACGCGGCGTTGGCCGTATCCAGGTCGCGCCCCGGAATCGCGCCTTCGGCAAACAATTGCTTGCGGCTCTTGACGATGCTCAGATTCAGGTTGAGATTGGCCTTGGTTTGGGCCACGTCTGACTCGGCTTTCAGTGTGTCTTCCGGTACCTGTGCTTGTGTCGCTGTGGCATACGCTGCCTGAGCCGTCATGTAGGAACCCTGGTTGTCCATCGCCGCCGCGGACAAATCGCTGTTTTCCAAAGTAGCCAGCAACTGGCCTTCTTTCACTCGCGATCCGCGCTGCACGTAGAATTTGCGCACCGGCGCGCTGATCTTGGGCGCAATGGCCGCCTGGGCCAGCGGCGCCAAAACTGCATCGGCGACAATGTGCTCGGCGATCATGCCCTGCTCGGGATGCTCCGCCTGCACAATCACCTGGGTCGCCGGCGCGGCCTGCTTCCTGCAGCCCGGCAGAAATACCAGGAAGAGCGCCATTGCGCCCAGGAGCACAGAACGCGTCGTCAGAAAGCATACGTTTGGATTTGCATTTCCGCTCATCTGTCCGTTCATCCTCTTCCCGCTCATCCCCGGCTCACATCGTTCCGGTCAGCGTCTCGAGAGCGGCCCGCGCAGTCTGGTAGCGCACCCGCCCGTCCTCACGCGAATTCTCCACGCCCACAAAGGCAGTTTGCGCATCCACCACCTCCAGCACCGTCGCCTCGCCGCTCGTATAGCGGAGTTTGATCAGACGCAGGCTTTCGGCAGCCGTGGCCACGCTCTCATCGAGCGAGACAAGCTGATCCCGTGCCGTCGCCGCCTCGGAATACACTTCGTCCAGACGGGCAATCAGCCGCCTCTGCGCAGCGCTCAGCGCCACGCGAGTCGCGTCGCGGCGGATCTCGCTCTGCTTCACCTTGTGCTGGGTCGAGAGCCAATCCCATACCGGAATGTCCAGCGTGACACTGGCCGAGTAGCCCAGGTTACGCACATGGTCGGGTCCGTTCAAAGCGAACTGCGGGGCGTCGATGCCATAGGTCACATTCAACCCCAGATTGGGCAGATAGGCCGCCCGCGCCGTTAACACCTCAGCGTTACTCACATCCAGCGCGGCCAGTGCGCTCTTCAGTTCCGGATTGTACCTGGCCGCGGCCTCTTCCACCTCTGCCCGCGAGGGGAGCGCGGACGTTTCGTCCGCCGCCTTGAGCACATAGGCTGTGCGCGGATCGGGAAAGAGCAGCACGCCCAGTTCCAGGCGCGCCTTTTCGGCAGCCACGCTGGCGTCCTCCCACTCGCGCCGCCGCTGCTGCTCCACCAGTTGCGCCTTCACCACGTCGGCGTGCGCGGCCTCGCGCGCCTGCTCGCGTTCGCTGGTGAGTACGTTAAAATCGGCGGCTTCCTTGTGGGCACGCTCGGCAACCGCCAGCTTGTGCTCGGCCGCAACCGAGCCGTAGAACAAGCTGGTGACCGCTACCACCAGCCCGCGCCGCGCAATCTCTTGCTCGGCCGCGGCCAGTGCCGCCGCGGCGTCAGCTCTGCGCACACCTGCCAACTGGCCCAACCCAAACGTCTCGTTGGTCGATGCCTGACTGGCATACTCCCGCACCGCGTTGTTGGCGATGAACCTTGGAGACGGCTGTGCACCCGCGCCCTGCCCTCCCTGGTTCGTAAGTCCGTTGGCCTGCGTGTAGAGCGCCTGATTGTGATAGTCGACGCTGGGCAACAGACCCGCGCGCGCAATCGAGCGGTCCAGCGCGGAAGTCTTGCTCGCCGCCAGGGAAGCCGCATACACTGGCTCATTGGCCTCGGCGCGTTTGATAGCCTCATCCAATGTGAGAAGGATCGGCTTGGCCGAAGCCGCGTCCGCCGTTTGACCGAAAGCCGGAGCATAAGTGGCAGCCAGGAGAATCAAAAGGAGGTATATGCCGGCCAGAAGCCCCAAACGCCGCCGTCTATGGCTCGATTCAATGCAAGGCCACATAGTCACACCATAAAGCATACTGCTGCGGTTTCATATTGAATGAGACGGATAAAAAGGAATAAGGACGAAGCAATTTATTTGGAAACGATGCAGAATCGCAAAATCCGTCAGACGCGGCTTAAGATGTTCTCCATGGAGACAACAACCATTGCCGGCGTGAAGGTTTCCCGGATCGGCCTCGGCACCTGGGCCATCGGCGGTTCGGAATGGGGCGCTGTGCCCGACGATATCGCCGTCGCCACCTGCCTCGGAGCCCTCGAGCGCGACATCAACCTCATCGACACCGCGCCCATCTACGGCCACGGCCGCTCGGAGGAGATCGTGGGCCGCGCCATTCGCGCCCATGGCCGCCGCGAAGACTTCTTCATCGCCACCAAGGCGGGACTTGACTGGAACGAACGCGGCGTCTTCGCCAACTCGACCGCGCCGCGCCTGCGCGCAGAACTCGAAGACAGCCTGCGCCGCCTGGGCACGGATTATATTGACCTCTATCAAATCCACTGGCCGGATACGCGCACGCCCATCGCCGAAACCGCCTCGCTGCTGGCCGGGTTCCAGCGCGAGGGCAAGGTGCGCGCCCTCGGCGTGAGCAACTTCAGCGTCGCACAGATGGAGGAGTTTCGCTCCGTCGTCCCGCTGGCCTCCAACCAGCCGCCTTACAACCTCTTCGAACGCCAGATCGAGTGCTGCGCGCACGGCGAAAATCTTTTGTCGTGGTGCAAGGAGCATCATGTCGCCGTCCTCACCTGGAGCTCTCTCTGCCGCAGCTTGCTCGGCGGCCGGCTCAAGCGCGGCATGAGTTTCGACAAGGGCGACATCCGCCGCGT
>JBAVYF010000081.1:0-5592 GCA_049698655.1 Occallatibacter sp.
GGCGAACTCCGGGCCGGGATAGGGTGCGCGGTCGTGGGTCTCGCGATAGAGCCGCTTGTGTTCCAGAAACAAGACCGGGTCGTCGCAGCGAATGGCGGTGCGCAGCAGCCCGTTGGCGTCCAGGGCGTTCGAGGGCATCACGACGCGCAGGCCGGGAATATGCGTGAAGAGGCTCTCACCGGATTGCGAGTGGTAGATGGAGCCGCCGGTAAGATAGCCGCCAATGGGCACGCGCAGCACCACCGGGCACGACCACTGGCCGTTGGAACGCCAGCGCATCAGCGACAGCTCGTTGTGAATCTGGTGATAAGCGGGCCAGATGTAATCAAAGAATTGAATCTCGACCACCGGCTTCATGCCGCGTGCTGCATAGCCGATGGCGCGGCCTACGATGTTGGCCTCGGCAAGCGGCGAGTTGAAGACGCGATCGGAGCCGAATTCGGATTGCAGGCCGGCGGTGAGCTTGAAGACGCCGCCCTTGCCCTTGACCTCGGCGAGAACCTCGATGCGGCTGGCGTCAGCCACGTCCTCGCCGAAGACCACGATGCGCGGATCGCGGCGCATCTCGTCGTGCAGGCAGGCGTTGATGAGGTCGGCCATGGTGCGGGACTTCGCGTCCTGCGGGGGCTTTTCCTTGTTGGTAGTTGAAACCGGCGCGGCGGGCTGCTCGGTAGCAAAGGTTGAACTGGTGGGGTCCAGTTCCTCGGAGTAAACCTGTTTGGTGATCTCCTCTGGCAGAGGCAACGGCGCTTCCAGGGCGCGCTCGGCGGCCTCGGCGACTTCGCGTTCCACCGAGTGCTCCAGCGCGGTGATCTCGTCCTCGGCCATGATGCCATCACGCAGCAGGCGCGACCGCATTTTTGTAATCGGATCGCTCAGGGCGACGGCTTCCAGCTCGGCCTTGGAGCGATAGAGCCGGTCGTCGTCAGAGAGCGAATGGGAGTAGGCGCGCACGCAGTGGCCATGGACAAAGGCCGGCCCGAGGCCTGCGCGGCAGTGAGCCACAGCGGCTTCAAAAGCGCGGAAACTGGCCTCCGGGTCAGTGCCGTCAACCTCGGCAAAATAGAAATGTGGAAAGTTGGCCACCAGGCGAGAGATGTTACCGCCGGAGGTATTCACCTCGACCGGAGTGCTGATGGCGTAGCCGTTGTCTTCCACGCAGAAAATAACCGGCAGTTTCTTGTTCGATGCGGTGTTCATCGCCTCCCAGAACTCGCCCTGGGAGGTGGCGCCTTCGCCCAGCGAGGCGTATACCACCTCATCGCCGTGAAAGGTCACCTCGTGGAATTTCCGATAATCGCTATTCGAACTGGCAGCCGCCTCGGGATGATGGCTGAGAAAGCGTCCTGCCTCAGCACAGCCAACCGCATGCAGCAGTTGGGTGCTGGTAGAGGCGGAGGGGCTGACGATATTCAGCGATCGGCTGCTATATTGAGTTGGCATTTGCCTGCCACCGCTGGCCGGATCGGTGGCCGCGCCCACGGCTTGCAGCAGCATATCGGTAGGCGTGAAGCCCAGCGCCAGGCAAAGCGCGCGATCGCGATAGTAGGGGAAGAACCAGTCGTAGCCGGGGCGCATGGCCATGGCCGCGCCCACCAGCAAAGCCTCGTGGCCGGCGCCGGAGATCTGGAAGAAGATTTTCTGCTGCCTCTTGAGTAGGATTTCGCGGTCGTCCACACGGCGGGACAGAAGCATCAACCGGTAGATTTCGACCAACTGCCGGGGGCTGAGGCTGCCGGAGCCAGCCGACAAAGACTCATGAGCGCTGGAAACTGCCAGTTCCATTCCCTTCACTCCTAAGATGCGCGGGTTGGTTGAATTGCGGGGAAATTGAATCGACAACCATGATTGTAGCAACCCTAACCCTGCCAGCAAATTAGATTAGAGAGAGGAGTTTTGGGATGCACTCATTTGTTTTGTTGTTGGTGGCAAGAACGGGCTGGTTTGCGGAAGGACGGTTTCTGGGCCGTGTGCTGGACGAGTGGGCAATCGATGCCCAGGAGTTTATTCACACCAAGCTGCCGCATCTGTTCGTGGTGGCGATTATCGGCTTTATTCTCAGCCGCTTGCTGCGCCTGGTGACGCACAGGATGATCCACATCGCCGAGCAGCACGCGCCGATTCCCAGCCGCATCGCCCAGGTAAAGACTCTGGCTGGTGTGATTCGGACCACTGGCCTCGCGATCATCGGCGCCATCGTCAGCCTGCAGTTTCTGGCTGCCGTGGGGGTCAATCTGGCCCCACTGCTCACTTCGGCCGGGATTGCCGGAGTGGCCATCGGCCTGGCGGCCCAGAACATCGTGCGCGACGTGCTCAACGGCATGTTGATTTTGATTGAAGACCAGTTCAACGTGGGGGACACTGTGAGGGTGGCCGGACTGGCCGGAACTGTGGAGGCGATGACCTTGCACAAGACCTCGGTCCGCGACGCCGATGGCACGCTGTACATCATTCCCAACTCGCAAATCACCACCGTGGCCAACCTGAGCGTGGACTACTCGGTGGCCACCGTCAATGTGAGCGTGGATTTTTCCGCCAACCCCGACCAGGTGCTGGAGCTGCTGAAGAGGATTGCCATGGAGATTCGCGGCAGCGATGAGTTCCGCGAGGTTTTTGTGGCAGACCCGCAGATTCTGGGCGTGGATGCGATCAAAGGCTCGGAGCTGATCTTCCCGGTGGTCTTCAAGACGCTGGCGACGAAACAATACGCGCCGGTGCGGGAGTTTCGCCGCCGCGTTCGGCTGGCGCTGGAGGAGCATCATCTGTTGCCCGGCAACCCATACCGGGTCTCCAACACATTCATGGACCAAGCGGCGAGCGGCCGCGGCCAGCCGGCCGAAGAGGCCGCGCCCGAACACGATCCTACCCTGCGCAAGCCGCTGGAGGGGAATCCATTCCGCGGCGAGTAGAGCAGGAACAACAAGCGAGAGCGAAACCAGAGTCGCCGTAGCCGGGTTGCGCCCAGGCAGGCGCAGCCTCGAATCCGTCGTTCTCACGGCTTCTTCCGCGACCTTCTTCAACTGGGGCTGAAGGGTTGCGCGTGCTCTTCCAGCTGGGGGGCCGGGCGGCCGGGCGCACGGAAGGCGACCCTGTTACGGCCCGTGGCTTTGGCGGCGTACAAGGTCTGGTCGGC
Organism: Occallatibacter sp.; assembly: GCA_049698655.1. Classification (GTDB taxonomy): domain Bacteria; phylum Acidobacteriota; class Terriglobia; order Terriglobales; family Acidobacteriaceae; genus Telmatobacter. The sequence goes on from JBAVYF010000081.1 coordinate 3,134, forward strand.
GATCGTGAGCAGGGATTCGACGGTTGCGGGTTCCTCGGATGGGTCGAAGACGGCCGCGCCCATACTACAGTTGAGTGTGAACTGCGCCCCGTGTGCACAGACCTGCAGATTGGTGATAGAGGCCTGGAGGCTGGCCAATCTCTGTTCAATAGCCTCGCGTGGAATTTGGGTCAGAACGAGCAGAAACTCCTCGCCACCGTAGCGGCCGGCATGGTCATAGGGGCGAATGGCGGCTCCGACCGCGGCGGCGAACCAGCGCAGCGCCTCATCGCCGGCCAGATGTCCGTAGTCATCGTTGACGCGCTTGAAGTGGTCCAGATCGACCAGCGCCACAACCACGGTCTGGTTCTCCCGCAGAGCGCGGTCCATCTCCGCCACCAGGGTACGCAGGATGGCCGTGCGGTTCAACATTCCGGTAAGCCCGTCGTGGGTCGCCTGAATGCGCAACTGCTCGCGGCTGGCCTCCAGTTCCCCAGTGCGCTTCGACACCAGCATCTCCAGTTGCCGGCTTCTGACGCGCAGATGCCGGGCTCGAAGCTGGTCGACTGCGAAAACCAGAATCAGAAATGCCAGGATGCATAACCCGTAAAACCAGTTCGTTCTCCACCAGGGCGTCAGAACCAGAATGTCAATCTTCAGCGGAGCGGAACAGGCATTCAGGCCCGGATTGCAGGCCTCAGCCATAAACGTGTACTTCCCCGGAGGAAGACGGGGGAAAGTTGCATTGCCGCCATGGGTTTCCATCCACTCCGACTGAAACCCCACCATTCGGACCTTCAAGGCCAACTCGCTCAGGTTGCGCATCGTGGGCGAAGAGATGCGGAAGAGCAATGGCGGACCAGCCCATGACATCGTAATCTGCTGCGCTCCGAGGTAGCTCGTGTTGCCGCGTTGAAACTCGACCAGCGAAACGGTCAGCGGAATCGCATCGAAGACCCGCTCGGGATGCAGCAGGTGACTGAGACCGCCGCTGGTTCCGATCCATAGCGAGCCGTCGGGGGATTCGCTCATCACTCCCTGATTGACATCGTCCCAGATCAACCCGCTCTCCTGGGTGAGATGACGCCAGCTCTGGCCGTTCCACACTATCAGGCCCAGATCGCTTCCCAGCCAGACCCAGCCGCGGCGGTCGACAAGGATCGCCAGGGGAACAAGGGCGCGGAACTCAAGGGGGGGCTCCAGTTGCCAGGCCTGCAACCGATCGCCGCGCGGCGTCAATCGCCAGGTGAGTCCCGGCGCGGCGATCAGCCACACTGCACCATCCCGGGCGCAGTACAAGGCATCCAGCCGTCCACTTAGTTTGGGTATTCCATCGATGGCCGGCGCGCTCCACTGGCCTTCCTTGAGGCGCAACAGGCGGCCGCCGACCCCGAACCAGTCCGCGCCGTCGGGGGATTCGCAGCTTGCCACCACACCCCCGGAACCTCCCATTAGCGCATCCGCGGCGGGAATGCGATGCGGCGCGGTCCTCCGGAACACGGCTTTCCCCTCCAGCGGCGAAGCCTTATCCGGCTCGCTGAGATAAAGACCCTGCGCCGTTCCAAGGAACAAGCGTCCGAAGGAATCCACAACGGCACTGGGGATGGGTTCAGGAATCTTTGCCGTCTCTACCGCTTCGCCGGTTCTGGGATCCAGGCGAAGAATGCTGCCCGGCAATGTCACGACAGTGAGGAAGCCGTCGCGCTCGACGCCTATTCCTCTCACCTGCCCCCAGGACCACCGCCACAGGGCTGAAATCTCAGCGGCCTCACCGTTGCGCGGGTCGATCCATGCCACCCCAAGCTCTGTACCCGCGAAAACATGATTCGGATTGGATGGGTCGATGACCCAGATGGATGAGGTAGGCAAACCCTGCTTATAGTCCCAGCCTTCCCAATTCCCATAGCCGGTCCACTGGTAAAGCCCGTCTCCACGGCTGGCGAACCACAGATCGCCGGCCGCGTCGAATGTCATGCTCATGATGTGGCTGGCGCGCTCCAACCCATTGTTCTGGCCGATGATCCGCCAGGTGGTTCCATCCCAGCGGGCAATTCCCTCTTCGATAGGAGCCAGGATCCGGCCCTCCCGGTCCTCAATCAGGGGGGCGTGGCTGTAGAAGCCCTGCAGGTTAGGGCCGGGGACGGAGCGATCGACAAAGCGCGCGGAGCGAGGCGGCAGGACGGCCACATGAGTGGCGCCCCCGGCCCAAAGGGTGCCGGAACGATCCAGGAGAACACCCCCCCATAGATCGGCGGCCAGGCCTTTATCCTTGCCCCATTCGGTTACACCGCTGTCGCGCGGCTGGACAGCGCCGCCGGCTTCTCCTCCCTGCCAGGAACAGAGTCCGCTGCCGCAACCGGCCCAGATGCGGACGCCGCTGTGCGGATCATGCACTACGCTCAGGCTGAACACCTTGCCCAGATCCGGCATTGAGGCCAGCATACGATCCGAAAACAAGGGCAGAAAAGAGATCATCCGCC
>JBAVYF010000082.1:0-4173 GCA_049698655.1 Occallatibacter sp.
CTGGTGGAATAGGTGAGCTGGCCTTCGTGGATGATGAGCCCGGCGTCGTAGGTTCCGGCCAGGATCGCCGGGATGATCTGGTCGAAGGGTACTGTCTCGGTCTTGAGCTCCGGATTGAAGATTTTGAGGGCAAGGTAGGCAGTGGTGAAGGTGCCGGGGACGGCAATTTTGACGCGGTGCAGGTCTTCGAGCGCCAGTGGTTTGCTGGAGACGATCATGGGGCCGTAGCCCTCGCCCACGCTGCCGCCGCAGCCCATCAGCGTGTAGTTCTGCTGCAGGTAAGGGTAGGCGTGGAAGCTGATGGCGGTTACGTCGAAGAAGGCCTCGCTCTGGGCGCGGAGGTTGAGGGTCTCGATGTCGCACAGCGTGTGAGAGAACCGGTAGCCGGGGACGCGGATCTTGTTGGTGGCCAGGCCATAGAACATAAAGGCGTCATCGGAGTCGGGACTGTGGGCGATGGAGATGTCGAGCGTCTCGGCCGGGCTGGCGACTGCGGGTTTCTTGTTGCTCATGGGGGACAAATGTCCTTTCAACGGAAAACTACAATATCTCTGTCTCTACGTCGGTTTCCTCAGCCGGTCCGGCGGCCGAATCGAGAACTTTTCCGGCGCCCGCTGTAGGTTTGGAACGGATTCGAGCGCACTGGAGCCAAACGTAACGCGCCCCGCCGGCGGCTGCAACCAGCAGCGCCGCGAGCGATACGAGCAGGGCAATCAGTAACCAGCGCATCGGAACAATCCAGGCTCAGAATACCAGACGAGCCGGCCATTGCAGCCGGGCATCACGGCAGGCGGAGGCTCTCTTGCAGCCAGTCGAGGTAAGGCTGGCTGGCGGCATCGACCGCGAGAACCAGAAACTCCGGAGTCTGGTAGCTGTGCAGCTCGCGTAGACGGACTTCGAGAGCTGCGAGTTTCTCCGGGCCGGTTTTGATAAGCAGCAGAGTCTCCGTGGCGGACTCGACCTTCCCCTGCCAGCGGTAGATGGAATGGACGGAGGGAATCAGCGTGGCGCAGGCGGCCAGCCTCTCCTCAACCAGTGCTCCGGCAAGGCGAGCGGCCTCATCGGTGTTGGCGACAGTGGTCAGAACGATGCGGGCTGGTGGGGTGGGTGAGGGCATGGGGTGGTTCCAATGTCAGTTTATGAGCAATTGTCGCAGATGAGCCAGCGCGTCGTGAGTGCTATGGCGATTTGGCGGCAACGGAGAATTGTTCCGGAGGGGATGGCCACCCAAATCAGTCGGCACAGACCGTTGGCCAAATTCCGGCGATCAGCTCGAAATAATACGGCTCGCCGGTTCTTCTCTCGCCTTTATAGGCTAGACCCCACGCAAGAATTCCTAAGGGACGCTATTGAACTGCGCAGCGAGTTTTTTCATTGCGGCGTTTTCGCGGGTAACTTCACCAGCCTCTCGACTGTGCAACGCTATCTCTGCGGCGATTGAGCGACCGACAACTTGCTGATCAATATTGCCAAACGGCCCAGGCATGAGGCTTCCCAACCAGTCGGCCCAGGCCGGGGTATGAGCGTTGCCGACAATGATGCCGGGGCGAAAGATGGCGAGGCGGGTAAAACCGATGCTGCGCACGGTGTCTTCCTTCATGCCCATTACGCGTACATAGCGAAACCGGCTGCGGGCTGTGCTTCCTGCCGCGGAAAGTAAGCAAAACTGGGCGATTCCGGGTTCATGGCAGCCACGCGCAAAGGCGCCGACGACGCCGACCTCAAGTCGTCGCAATTGTTCTTCGCTCCAGCGCATCGATCCAGAACCGACACCCACACAGCTCACCGCGCTGACGGGACCTTGGCTTAAGACTTCACGGGCAAGGGCGGCAGTGCGCTCGGCAAAGTCAGCAGCGTCGGTATCAAGAACGACGTTGCGTACCCGCGATCGTGGCGCAATAGGCTTTCTGGTGACCATCACCACTTCCCGGCACTCCGAAGTTGCTAGCAGTTCCGCGACGGCTGCACCGCCGACTTGACCGGTACCACCAAGGATAACTACAGCGAAATTCTGCTTCACAAATAGGGCCTCCGCTTACGTAAAGGATGCGACTGCCCCGTTCACCTCAAGACGGAAGCATACTTGGTCACGATTCTAAATTGAGCCAGTGAGGCATGGCTTTTCTCAATTGACGTTAACAGGCCAACGCGCGTTTCGGAAGAATCAACCAGCCCGGTGTCCGAGGTCCCGATTTTATGATCTGCGATATTCGCTGGACGCGCATCCCTCACTTGGAAGGAAGTTGCCGGAACTGCGGATGCAGAGCCGCGATAACGGCGTTGGGATTTTTGGCGATGACGGTTAGAAAGGCTCTGGCGGATGACTCCGGGGTGCGCCGTCCGCCCTCCCAGTGCTTGACCGCATCCAAACTGAAGCCGAAAGTGTCGGAGAATCGGCTCTGCGTCATCTTCAGGCGTTTTCTGATGCCCTTTACATCGACTTCGGCGGGTAAGGTGACCTTGTAGCCGGCCGTCTTCCCGGCAAGAAAGGCATCTACCTCGTCCAGTCCGCTCATCAGGTCTTCAAAGATGGTCTTCATCGCTTACTCGTATGTACTCCATTGGACACTTTCCGTCAAGCTATTCGTGTTGGCTTGCTCCACGCGGCGGAGTAGGGCAGTATGAAGTTGAGGCCGGTGAAGGCGGCGCGGGAGAAGAACGATGACGACAGGGATCAGGTTTGGCACTTCGGGTTGGCGGGCGATTGTGGCCGAGGAGTTTACCGTGGCCAATATCCGCCTGGCAGTGGCGGGGATTGCCGCCTTTGTGAAGACGCAGCCGGAGCCGCATCGCGTGCTGGTGGGCCGCGACCCGCGATTTTTAGGCGAGAGCTTTGTGGACATCGCGGCGCGCGTGCTGGCCGGGGCGAATGTCACGCCGATTATTATTCCCGAGGCTGCGCCGACGCCGGCGATTGCCTACGCCGTGAGCCAGTTGAAGACCTCCGGAGCCATCAACTTTACCGCCTCGCACAATCCGCCGGAGTACAACGGCATCAAGTTCTCGACACACGATGGCGCGCCGGCGCTGCCCGAGGTGACAAAGCAGATCGAGGCTGCGGTTGCGGCTCTACAGAAGAGCGGCGAGGCGATTTCGCAAGCAGACGCACCGGCGGGCGGCTTTGAGACCGCCGACGTGAAGCCAGCCTTCCTCAAGCGGCTGGCCGAGCTGGTGGATCTGAAGGCCATCGCCAAGTCGGGCATCAAAGTGGTCTACGACCCGTTCTGGGGCGCGGGGCGCGGATACAGCTCCGAGATTCTGCGCGAGGCGGGCGTGAGTGTCGAGACGGTTCACGACTATCGCGATGTGCTCTTCGGCGGCCATGCGCCGGAACCCTCCGGCGAACTGCTGGACGATGCCAGGGCGAAGATGAAGGAGATTGACGCCCATCTCGGCATTGCCACAGACGGCGATGCAGACCGCTTTGGCATTGTGGATGCGGATGGAACTTTCATTCAGCCGAATTACATTATTGCGCTGCTCTTCGACTACCTGGTAGAGACGCGCGGCTGGCGCAACGGCGTGGGCAAAAGCGTGGCGACGACCAATTTGATCAATGCGCTGGCCGATTATCACAAGGTTCCGCTCTACGAGACGCCGGTGGGTTTCAAATACATTGGAGAGCTGATCAACGGCGACAAGATCGCCATCGGCGGCGAGGAGTCTGCTGGGCTGACCATCCGCGGCCACGTTCCGGAAAAAGACGGCGTGCTGGCCGGCCTTTTGGTGGCTGAGATGGTCGCCAACCGCGGCAAGAGCCTGGGTGTGCAGTTGAAGGAGCTGTTTAGCAAGGTTGGTTCCTTCTATCCGGTTCGCGCGAACTTCCGCTTGACCCCGGAGGGGATGGCCGCGTTCACTGAGAAGTTGAAGGCTGATCCGACCGAGCTGAGCGGGCGCAAGGTAACTCAGATAGTGCGGACCGACGGGCTGAAGCTGATTCTGGCGGACGGCTCCTGGGTCTGCTATCGCCTCTCCGGAACCGAGCCGGTGGTACGGGCCTACACGGAAGCGCGCAGCGAACAAGATGTGGAGACGCTCAGCGCGGCGGCCGAGAAGTTTGTGCTCCAGTAAGAGCGGATTGAGAATTCAATGCAGGTTAAGAACGCGCAAGCCGGAAAGAATAAAGCAGAAGACGAAACCGTTTCCGTCTTCATGCTTCGGCGGGCGCTCAAC
>JBAVYF010000083.1:0-2076 GCA_049698655.1 Occallatibacter sp.
CTTTTTGCCTCAACTCACAGCCGTGAACTGCTCGACGCTCTTAGCCAAGTGATGGCAGGGAGGGAAGATAGCTTCTCGCTCTTACGCACAAGCTGCGAGGATGGAGTTTGTGGGATATCGTTGATGAATGGCGAATCCTACAAAGCCGCGTTGGGCCAAGATATTGAGTTGAGGTAAGAATGCCGCTTTCAGAACAAATTACCGAATCGCACCATTTGATCTGTGAGGGACCTGATGATATTGGCCTCTTCTCTAGATTGGTCCGCGATCGGCACATAGCGGATGTTCACGTTGCTTGTGGACGTGATCCCAATCGAAGAGAGGACAAGCGGTGTCTTGGGACCAGTGGCTTCATCCATCGAATAAACGCGCTGAAAAACCTTCCTGCCCCATTGCCGCCGACACGGGGACTGTTAATCGCAACTGACGCGGATAACGATGCAACTGCATCTTTTCAATATGCCTGCGAACAGTTTGAGAAAGCAGAGCTGCCCGTTCCGTCTGGCCCATACCGGATATGTAACGAGCCGGGGAAGATCAAAACGGCCGTGATGATCATTCCGGGAGAAAACCGTTCAGGAGGCTTAGAGTCCCTAATTCTAGAATGTTGCGAGGGGCTTTTCCCAGCGCAGGCGGTGTGTATAGAGAATTTTTGCGAATGTCTCAACGCTGGGAACTTACCCGAGAAAGACATTCACAAGTTTAAATTGCGTGCTCTTATCGCCGCTACCCATCCAAGCGACCCTAGCTTGGGAATCAACGCATGGCTCTCCAGTAATACCTGCCCGTTTCCGCTGACGCACCGTGCCCTTAACGCAGTGGCCACATTCATATCCGAATTCATCGCAGCGTAGTCAGCCAACTATATTATTGCCATTCCACTCGCCATTCCCACAAAAACCCACAAATCGTAAAGCTGCTATGAAACGGCAGCTCTCAATGCGTGAGGATGGTTTCGCTGCCGAGGATGCGGTAGAGGGTGGAGCGGCTGATGCCGAGCTGGCGGGCGGCGCGGAGCTTGTTGCCGCGGTTGAGGTCGAGGACGTACTGGACGTGATGCTGAATGACGGCGTCGAGGTTGAGGGTGTCGGAGTGCGCGGTAGGCAGGAGCTGCGGCGTGGCTTCAAGGCCGGAGGGGAGGGCCAGGTCGCCGGGGCGGATGATGCCGTTGCTGGCTTCGAGGAGAGCGGTTTCGAGGACGGCGGCCAGCTCGCGCACGTTTCCCGGCCAACTGTGCTGCAGGAGGCGGGCCAGCGTGCCGGGCGCCATGAGGACAGGGCGTTGCTGATAGCGCGCGCAGATGCGGTCCAGCAGAGCCTGGGCCAGCGGGGCGATGTCTTCGCGGCGCTGGCGCAGCGGGGGAATGGCAAAGCGGACGGCGGTGAGCCGGAAGGCCAGGTCGGGCAGCAAGAGGCCCTGCGCGGCCATCTGGCGCAGAGAGGTCTGCGAGGAGGCGAGCAGGACAGAGCGGCCCGGCGGACGGTCCTGGAGCGACTTGAGAAAGTTCAGCAAAAGGCCCTGGCCGGGAGGGGCGAGCAGGTCCACGCGGTCCAGGTAAGTGAAGCCGGCGAGGGTGGCCGGGTCGGCGTCGGTGACCAGCCATTCGCGGGCGTCGCGGCGCTGAAAGTTGCCGGTGGAGAGCGGGGAACGACGGAAGAGATAGCGGGCCAGCGTTTGCTTGCCGACGCCGTGTTCTCCTTCGATGGTGGCGAGATGGACGTGGGGCGCGGCCATTTCGGCCTGCATGAGCAATTTGCGCCATGCCGCACTGACCCCAACGGGTTGCGATTCAAGGGGCGATTCGACCTCGACTAGGGCGAGGCCGGAGACGGAAGGCTGGTAATGAGCGGCGCTCTCGATGGCTCTCAACGTGCCTCGCCTCCATGGCCCAAACGACGATTTCAAGGCCGACAGAGGTTTCATCGGCGCTGGGGGAAAAAACATGAACCGGAAAGAGATGGCTCTTTCCGGTTCGGGTGCGGGCTGAATTTCATTGGTTTCCCACCCATTCCGCAAAATACGCAGAATGGATGGGGCACGGGCATTTTTCCTGTTTGTGCAGAGTGTGGCGTGGAC
>JBAVYF010000084.1:0-5210 GCA_049698655.1 Occallatibacter sp.
TCACGCCGGATGAGTTGGTGGCGCAGCTCAACCAGAGCTGGGCCGCAATCGATAGCCTCAACGCCACTGTCGAGATCCAGGCCAGCGTGCTCAAAAGCAAGGAAGGAGTGGCCAGGGACTACACCACCTTTCGCGGGCACATCCTGATACGCAAGCCGGAGATGCTGCGGGTTCTTGGGCAGGTTCCCGTGCTGGGTTCTCGCATGTTCGACATGGCCAGCGACGGAAAGAACTTCACCCTGCTCATTCCGTCGAATAACCTGGCGGTGAAGGGTTTGAACGCGGTGAATAAGAAGTCGGCCAACCAGTTGGAGAACCTGCGGCCGGGATTTTTCCTGGACGCGATGGTGGTGAGCGGGCTGGAGCCGGACGACCTGTACTCGGTGGTGGCGGACTCGGAAACGGTGGAGGACCCGGCCAGGAAGCACCTGTTCACCGTCCCGGAATACATCCTTAGCATCAGCCGCCGCAAACCGGGCACCAACGAACTGACTCCGGTGCGCGTGGTGACCTTCCGCCGTGACGATCTGCTGCCTTATCAACAGGACCTGTACGACAGCGCCGGCAACCTGGAGACCCTGGTCGACTATGCGAACTACCGGAATTTCGATTCCGTCAGGTACCCTGCCACGATCACCATCAAGCGCCCGCTTGAGGAGTACCAGCTCGTTCTGACGGTTGAGAATGTGAAGCAGAATATGCGCCTCACCGACGACCAGTTCCAGATCAAAATCCCCGAGGGAACCAAGATTCAGAACCTGGAATAATGTGCTGATTGTGTTAGTATCCCCGCAAATGCAAACACTGCATTTCAGGGGAGCCTAACATGGAAAGCAACCTCCGCCCGCTCACTCTTGGTGAGATTCTGGACCGCACCGCGCAGCTTTACCGCACGAATTTTCTGCTCTTTGCCGGCATCTACGCCGTGTATTCCGGCGTGGTGCTGGTGGTGAGCCTCGCCCAAATCGGACTGACTTCGATGCTCAAGGGCTCGGCACTCACAGTGTGGGTTCCAGTGCTTCTCGGCTTCACTGCTGTAATCGAAGCTCTGTTCCTCATCATTTTTGCGGGCGCGGTTATTGCGGCCATCAACCGCGCCGTAGCGTGGGTTCATCTGGGCGAGCCAGCCACCATCCGCGGCGCTTACCGGAGCACTTTGCCCAAACTGGGCCGCTACATATGGCTCATGGTCCTTACCACTTTTAATATTTGCGCTCCGCTGCTTTTGTTGCTCATCCTGGTCCCTTTCGCTATCTTCATGGTCCCCGGATTCACCCGCGGCGGCTCCGGATCGGGATTGATGGCGGTTGTCGGCGGTATTGCTTTATTCCTGTTCTTTTTTGCATGGCTTATCTACGCCATTTTCATGGGCCTGCGCTATTCGCTGGCCGTTCCGGCCTGCGTTGTGGAAAACCTGAAGGCCCGCAAGGCGCTACGCCGCAGCATCGAACTCAGCAAGGGCTCGCGGGGGCGCATCTTTCTGCTCGGGTTGCTGATTTTTGTTGTTCAAATCGGACTGGTGCTTCTGGCTCAGGTCTTTTTTGTCGTAGTGGCATTCAAGCAACCCGGCCACGTTCTGCCAGCGGGGATGCAGGCTCTGCAACAGGTCATCGCCTTCTTCACCAACACCCTTCTGGGGCCAATCTGGGCTACCGGCATTGCTCTCTTCTATTTCGACCAGCGGGTGCGCAAGGAGGGCTACGATATCGAGTGGATGATGCAGGCCGCGGGGCTGACGCCGCCGGAGCCGGCAGCCAAACTGGCAGGCGCCGCCGAGCCCTGGTCGGCTCTCGACTCACACTTTGAGCCGCCACCGCCCACAACGCAAGACCAGGGGAGCACGCATGAATGAGCCGTTGCGCCCTTCGACCCTGGGCGAGATTCTGGACCGCACCGCGCAGCTTTACCGCTCGCGCTTCCTGCTGTTTCTGGGGATCTCGGTCATTCCCACCGGCGTGGTGGTGGCACTGGCCTGTGCCGTTGCTTTGGTTGTTGCGTGGTGGAGCGCGGCTGGCGCTGGCTCGGTCTCTACGGAGGCGGGATGGGTTCTTGTCGTCGTCTTCGCCATTGCCGTCGCGCTGGTGGCGCTGCCGGTTTTTCTGGCAGTAACGGCGCTGGCCATGGCGGCCATGAACCATGCCGTTTCCCTCGTCTACCTTGGAGAAACGACCACCATCCGCGAGGCCTACAGGAGCGTCTGGCGGCGCGGCTGGCGTTACCTCGGACTTTATCTTCTTCAGGCTCTGATCATCGGAGTCGCTCCCATCGCCGTATGGATTGGGCTGGTGCTCCTCGCGGCGGCGACGGCAGCGCTGGCGCAGAAGGCCGGCATGGGTGACATCGCCGGCGGCGCGCTCTTTGGCCTGGTCGCGGTTCTGGCCGTCGTCGCTCTGATTGGCTACGTCATCTGGATGCTGCTGCGGCTCTCTCTGGCCTTCCCCGCCTGCGTCGTCGAGCAGATTGGAGCATGGCCCGCAGTCAAGCGCTCCTCCCTTTTGAGCATAGGAACGAAGGGCCGCATCTTTGTGCTCTACCTGCTGGGAGCAGTGCTTAGTTGGCTGCTTTCGATGGGAGTTACGCTGCCGCTGACGATCATCCTCACCCTGTTTTTCAACGCGGGCGACTCTCAACACGCGCAGACCGCCGCGGTGGTGATGGTCTTCATCGTCTACGGCGCGGCTTTTGCCGTCCAGGCGCTCATCCGGCCGGTTTACGGCATCGCGCTCGTGCTCTTCTACTACGATCAGCGCATCCGCCATGAGGGCTTCGACATCGAGTGGATGATGCTGAAGGCGGGGATGGCGCCCGCGCCGCCCACTGCGCCGGAGGCCGCTCCCTTGCTGCCGTCTGCGCCGAGCAGAGAGCCTGCTGCAGAGGCTGACGCGCCGCAACCCGTAGAATTTCCGCAGACCACAGATACAACCTCGGCAGCATCTGGAGAATCGCTATGAACGAATCCGCTTATCCCACCCCCATTGGGCAGACGCACCCATATCCCATGACCTTCGGCCAGATTCTCGACCGCATCTTCCGGCTCATGCGCTCGCAACTCAAGCTCTTTATCGCCGTCTCCACCGTGCCCGCGGTTGCCATGGTTCTGATGATGGCTCTGTTCTTCGCGATTGCCTTCATCCCCATCTTTTCGCAACTGCCCAAGCAGCCCAATCCCGAGCAGATGATTCGCCTTTTTCTGCCGTCAATGTTTTTCATCATGCCGCTGAGTTTGGTGGTCTTTGCTCTTTATCTGGCTGCCTCCATCCACGCCGCGATGCAGGCCAATATGGGCATTCCGATCTCCTTCCGCGAGGCTTATGGAACGGCCTGGAAGCGAGGCTGGCGCTACCTTTGGCTTCTGTTTCTCTCTTACATCATTGCCTTTCTTCCAATGCTGGTGATCGAGTTGGTGATGATCGTCCCGATGGCGCTATTCGCTGTGGACAAGACGAGTCCAGTCACGGCGCTCGTCTACATGATTCCTCTGGAGATGCTGTTGTTCTTCGCCGCCATCGTCTACGGCGTCATCATGGCGATACGCCTTTCGTTAGCCTTTCCCGCATCGCTGGCCGAGGGGCTGACCGCATGGGCCGCCATCAAGCGCAGTGGCCAGCTTACCCAGGGAGCAAAGGGACGCATCTTCCTTGTTCTGCTGGTGATTTATGCTCTCGGCTACGCGGCTGAGATGGTGGGCGGCATGGTGCTGATGGCTGTCTTTGGAATAGGAGCTCTTGCCGCGATGGCGCTGCATGTGCAACTGGCTTCCGTGGCGGGCATCATTGGAATCGTGCTGGCGTCGCTGTGCTTCGCCGCCTTCCTCTATCTGTGGATGGCGCTGCTCTGGGCCGCCTTCTCTACCGCCTTCGCCGTCCTCTACCACGATCAGCGGCTGCGCAAGGAGGGCCTGCTGCGCGCGCCTTCGCAGGCCGGAGAACTCGCATGACGGCAGATATGCGGCCCATGGGCCTGGGCGAAATCCTCGACCGAACCTTTCAGATTTACCGGGCGAGGTTTTGGGCCGTTGCCCTGATCGCAGCCATGCCCGTCTTTGCGATGGAGCTGATTCAGTTTGTCGACAGTACCTGGCTGCACGTGCATTCACTCGTTCATCCGTTCCGGCAGCCTGGAATCTTCCTATGGAACTTTGTCATTGGACTCGCCTACTATCACGTCTCCCTCGTTTTCAGCGGCCTAGCATTTCCTGCGGTTGTGAAATTGACCTCAAGCTCCCTTCTCGGAGAAGAATGCACGATCATTTCATCACTCAGGTTTGCCGTTGTTCGCTGGCAAAGCTATCTTGGATCGCATTTCTCAAGATAGTGGCAGGCCTAATCGCACCGGAATTTGTAGTTATTGCACTCGGAATAGGCATTGGTTTCCTTGAAGATGCCTACGGCCTGTTGAATAGCCGAGCAAATTGGCCTTTTTTGCTCGTTCTACTGGTGCCCATTATCTTAGGAATCACTCTGTTTCTCTGGCTCGGCGCCTGTCTATCGGTTTCAGTTCCCGCCGCTGCCCTCGAAAACTCGATGGGAATCAAATCTCTGCGACGCAGTTGGATGCTAACCAAGGGCGCGCGGACGCGAATCTGGGTCACCTGGCTAGCCATCTTCGTATCTCTTTGGGTTTTCGCCTGGGGCCTTGAGTTTTTGCTTTCGCAGTTTATGTATTTCATTGGTGTTGAGTTGCAACTTGCTGGTGAAATGCGCAATCTTTATGGACCAGCTGTCTTCATTCTGGTTACTGCAATCTATATTCTCCTCGGGCCTATTTATCCTATCGCCATCACGCTCATCTACTATGATCAGCGCGTACGCCTTGAAGGGTTCGACATCGAGAGAATGATGGAAGAAGCTGGAATGAACGCGCCTGCAACTACGCCTGCCGAGAGCAAGGTGGTACAGGCTTGACGGCTCGGCTACAACTCGCTGGCGCGATGCTGACTGTGGCTCTTGCCGCATCCATTGGCGTGCTGCCAGCCCGCGCCGATGCTCCCGCCGCTCAGCCCACGGGCAATGGACGCGAGGCCTCGCTCGCCGAGTACCGCCAGCATCTGGTTGAGTTGAGCGCCATTGTGGAGGCGTGCGCCAAGGCGCGGGACACGAAGACCTGCGATCCGGCCCTGGTGGGGCAAGACGACCGTGTGCCGCTCACGAGTGCGCCCAATGCGGAGCGGCGGCTGGTGCGTTACGACTGGCTGCGGAGTCTACTTGCCA
>JBAVYF010000085.1:0-1904 GCA_049698655.1 Occallatibacter sp.
GGCAATGTCGTGTCGAAGACCGAGCTGACGGAGCACATCTACGGCCTCGACGCCGACCGCGACTCGAACGTCATTGAGGTTCTCATCAAGCGGCTGCGCAATAAAATCGGCGCGGACATCATTCAACCTAGATTCGGCGGTTGCCCATTTCGGCGGACCGGTGAGAATCATGCAAACTCAAGAGCATGAGCCACGATTCTCGTCATTCTCCCGTTCACCCATTGGGTGAACAACCGCCGATTGAGCAAGGCTATACGCCAGCGCCGACAACGTTGGACACCTGGGCTGGCCCGGTGCGCGTTGAATGGGACTCGACAGCGCCGCTGACGCCTTTTGGACAGCTGCCTTTCTTCATCGAATATCTCAAGGTGGCGGGCCTGTTCGACGCGCTCGCAGCCGATTGTCCACTCGCATATACGAGCCCGTATGCGTCGGAGAAGCGCGATGTGCTTGGGACAACGATGTTCTCGGTTTTGGCCGGGCACAAGCGTTACGCCCACATTACAGCGCTGCGTAACGATGCAGTTCTACCCGAGTTATTGGGGATGAAGAAGATCGTCAGCGAGGATGCGGTTCGGCGCGGCTTCAAAGCCATCGGAGAAGACGAGGGCGGCCCGTGGCTGCAGCGTCATCTGGATTACTGCACGGCGCCGTTGTTGTCCGAGCCGTGGGTTCTCGACATGGACTCAACGGTCAAGCCGCTCTACGGCCATCAGGAAGGGGCTGTGCCTGGCTACAATCCCAAGAAGCCGGGCCGGCCCAGCCATGTCTACCATACTTACACGATGGCCGGGCTGCGGCTGGTTCTCGATGTGGATGTCACGGCCGGCAATCAGCATGCTTCCAGCCATGCGGCGCCGGGTTTGTGGGCGCTGCTCGATCGCATTCCCCGCGATTGCTGGCCGGCGCTTCTGCGCGGCGATAGCGGTTTTGGCACAGAGGGAGTGATGCGCGAGGCCGAGCAGCGCGGGCTGCCCTATCTGTTCAAGCTGCGGCTCACCGCCAACGTCAAGAAGCTGATCAAGAAGACTTTTTCGAAAGCCGATTGGACCAACGCAGGTCAGGGTTGGCAGGGAAGAACCGATACGCTGCGGCTGGAAGGCTGGAGCCGCCAGCGCGGGGTCGTGATCTTGCGCCGCCGTCTGAAAGAGGGCCTGGCCGTCGCTGGGCGCGACGATGCCGGCCAACTCGCGCTCGGCTTTGTCGAGATCGAGGGGCAAAGCGAGGTCTACGAATACGGCGTGTTGGTCACTTCAATCGAGGAGGAGGTACTGGCGCTCGCCCAGCTTTATCGCGACCGCTCGGACAGCGAAAATCCCTTTGATGAATTGAAAAACCAGTGGGGTTGGGCGGGGTTTGTCACCCGCGACCTCGCCCGCTGCCGCCTCATGGCCCGCTTCATCGCGCTTATCTACAACTGGTGGAGCTTGTTCGTGCGCCTCGCCGAACCGGATAAGCATCTGGAGGCCATCACCAGCCGGCCGCTGCTGCTCACCGCCATCGCGGAGCGCACCCGCCACGCGAGGCAGACGACGTTGAAGGTCGCCAGCTCGCACGCCAAGGCAGGATGGGTCGCCAATGTGCTCCGCGACATCGCCCGCTTCCTTAACGAGCTGACCCAATCTGCGGAGCAGTTGACGCCGGACCAGCGCTGGCGCCGTATCCTCGCTCACGCTGTCCGGTCCTGGCTCGGAGGTCGCTCTCTACGCGCTCCGCCGCGTCTAATGGCGTCGGCCTGATCGAATTACCCACATCGATAAGTTGAGCAGGCGCTTCAAAATCACGAGGCGCCATGCCAACTGCCGAATTTAGGATGAACCGTTCGTCCGCATCACCTCGCGCCGCGAGAAGATGCTATCGATTTTTGCGATGCCTCAGCAGCAAGACGTGGAGGCCCAGGCATG
>JBAVYF010000086.1:0-7127 GCA_049698655.1 Occallatibacter sp.
TCTGGATTCCGGGCCGTTCCGCGTCTGGGGTGAATTACTTCTCGCTCAAGAATCCATCTACCGCTTTCCGCCACATCTCCGGCTGGTTGACTAGGTTCATGGGGACGGGTTGGGCGCGGTGGGCAGAGTGCGAGCGGGGCTAAAAGTGTTCATGCAGAGGAGAATACCCGAAGAGACAGCGGGCGGTGATTTATCCTGCTGAATAAGCCTATGAACGAAGAGATTCCCAATTTGACGGCATTTGACGAGGCCGGGCTGGACATGGCGTTTGCCCGTTTGGAGCGGCAGGCGAGGGCGGCGGCGGCGGCGCTGGACAATGATGCGGCGGTGGAGGCCTTTAGGCTGGAGTGGCTGGGGCGCAAGCAGGGGCGGCTCAATGAAGTCTCGGGCCGGTGGCTGAAGGCTGCGCCGGCGGAGGCCAAGAAGCTGCTGGGGGTGCGCTTCAACGCGCTGAAGGCGGTGGTGGAGGGGTTGCTCGACGAGGCTTTGGGAGCAGGCCCGACAGATGCGGCTCTGAAGGCCGAGGCCATCGACATCACGCTGCCGGGAACGCGGCGGCTGACGGGGGCGGAGCATCCGATCACGCGGACGCTGAACGAGATTGTGGGGGTCTTTGCGGCGCTGGGCTACTCGGTGGGGGTGGGGCCGGAGGTGGAGACCGACTACTACAACTTCGAGTGCATGAACTTTCCGCCTGACCATCCGGCGCGGGATACGCAGGATACGCTGGTGGTGGCGGGGCAGGAGCGACGGGCGCAGAGAGACCGGCTGCTGATGCGCACACACACCTCGCCGGTGCAGATGCGGACGATGGAGACGCAGCCGCCGCCTGTGCGGATTGTGATTCCCGGCAAGGTGCATCGGAACGACGCGGCCGACGCGACGCACTCGCCGATTTTTCACCAGGTGGAGGGGTTGTGCGTAGACACGAATATCACCTTCAGCGACCTGAAGGGGACGCTGGACCACGCAATGAAGGCGCTGTTCGGGTCGGCGGTGAAGACGCGCTTCTTCCCGTCGTTTTTTCCGTTCACGGAGCCGAGCGCGGACGTGCAGATCAGTTGCATCTTCTGCGGCGGCAAAGGATGCAGGAAGTGCAAGCAGTCGGGATGGATTGAGCTGCTGGGCTGCGGGATGGTGGACCCGGCGGTGTTCGCGTTTGCCGCGGAGAAGCAGCCTGGGTATGACCCGAAGAAGATTTCCGGATTTGCGTTTGGGATGGGCGTGGAGCGGATTGCCATGATGAAGTACGGGGTGAGCGAGATTGGGCAATTCTACGCGGGAGATATGAGGTTTTTGGGGCAGTTTGTTTAGCAAGTTGGCGCGCTGCGCTCGATGGCAAGTTGGCAGGTTGGCGATATGAGCAGGACGCGGCATTATCGTGATTTGATTGCATGGCAGAAGTCCATGGAACTGGCGCGGATGATTTATACGCGCACGGAGGAATTTCCAAAATCGGAGACGTTTGGGTTGCGGATGCAACTACGCCGTTCGGCTGTAAGCGTGGCGAGTCATATAGCCGAGGCACATGGACGGCTTAACGATACCGAAATGCGCAAGGGCTTGGGATCGGCACGCGCGGCCATCAACGAATTGCAAACGCAAACGGAGTTGGCGGCGAGCCTGGGTTTCTTTAACGAAGGCGTGAGTACAGAACTGCTGGATTTAGGCACTCGCGTAGCCAAGCTGATCAACGCACTTCTAGGTGTACTGGAACCGGAAAGCGAACCCGCGAACTCGCGACGCGAAGCGCGCCAACCTGCGAAGAGAGAACCTTAATCGATGAAGATACTGACAAAATGGCTTCGTAGTTACTTGCCGGGATTGCCGGTGGATGATGCGCGGCTCGCTGAAGATTTGACGCTGCGCGGCATCGCTGTCGAGGGCATCTATGGTCTTGGCGCGGGGAACGGCTCGCTCTTCGAGATGGATATTACGACCAACCGCGTGGATGCGATGAACCACTATGGAGTGGCGCGAGAGGCGGCGGCGATTTATGGCCTGAAGCTGGCGGAGCTGGAGTTTGCATTGCCAAAGGCGCGGAAGGCGGCCAAGGCTTTTCCGGTCGGGATTGAGGCCGAAGATGGCTGCGGACGGTTCACGGCGCGGGTGCTGCGCGGGGTGACGATTGGCGAATCGCGGGATTGGTTTGCGGGCGCGGAGGTTTTTTCTTACTTTTCGTTGCTAGAGCAGAAATGCATCTCGAACGCGGTGGATGCGACGAACTTTGCCTGGATTGCGATGGGGCAGCCGACGCATGTCTTCGACCTAGACAAGATAGTTGGAGGGATTGTAGTGCGCCGGGCGAGAAAGAGCGAGAAGCTTAAGACGCTGGACGGAGTGGAGCGCGTGCTGGACCCCGAGGACCTGGTGGTGGCCGATCATGTGAAGGCGCTGGGGCTGGCCGGGGTGATGGGCGGCTGGGAGACGATGATTACGCAGGCGACAAAGAATGTGCTGGTTGAGGCGGCGTGGTTCGATCCGATGGCGGTGCGGCGGACAGCGCGGCGTCACGGGCTGCATACCGACGCCAGCCACCGCTTCGAGCGCGGAACGGACTTCAATGCCGCGTCGGTGGCTTCGGCGCTGGTGTGCAGGATTCTGCTGGCGAATGGCGGCTGGATCGAGGGCGAGCTGGTGGACGTGCGCGTGCCCGGCAGTGAGGCGCGCACTGCCAAGCGCAAGCCGGTCGAGCTCGCGCTCAGCGAGGTGCGGCGAATTCTGGGCGCGACGGTGGACGAAGAGGGGATTACCGCGGCGACGGTTGATGGCGTGCTGACGGCACTGGGATGTGAGTTGGCAAGTCAGCGAGTCAGCAACTCAGCGGCCTGGCTGGTAACGTTGCCGAGTTGGCGGCTGGATCTGGAGCGGGAGATTGACCTGATTGAAGAGGTGGCGCGGGTCTACGGGTATAACCGCTTTGCCAACACGCTGCCAGCGTTTGGCGAAGGAGTGCGCGCGCTGCCGTGGGCGGAGAAAGAGGCCGCGGTGCGGCGGACGCTGCTGGCGGCGGGCTTCCATGAGGCGATTGCGAGCTCCTTTTGCTCGGCTGCCGAGGCCGCGCTGACGGCGCCACAGCCGGGGCTTTCAGTGCCGCTGGGCAATCCGCTGAGCGAGGAGGCGGGCGTGCTCAGGCCGTCGCTCGTGCCGGGAATGTTGGCGATGATTGCCGGCAACCTCAACCGCGACGTGAGCGACGCGCGGCTGTTTGAAGTGGGTACGGTCTTCAGCGGGACGGCAGAAAAAGTTGACGAGCGGCCGTCGCTGGCCTTTGGCGCGGTGGGCAGCCTGGCGGAGCAATCCGCGCTGCACGCGGCGAGGGCAATTGAGTTTCATGATGTGAAGGGCGTGGTGGAGCAGGTCGTGGCGCGCTTCCAGTCGCGGGCTGTCGACTTTGACCGCTTTCCGGCCGAGGCTGGGCTCACGCCGGAGTGGCTGCATCCGTATCGAGCGGCGCGGGTGGTTGTGGACGGCGCGACGGTGGGCTGGTTCGGCCAACTGCATCCGCGCGAGGCGGCGGCGCGCAAGCTGAAGGAGCAGGTGATGGTGGGCGAATTGTATCTCGACCGGCTCTACAAGTTGCCACTGCGTGAGCCGATTGCGCGAGAGATTTCGCGCTACCAGCCGGTTCACCGGGATTTTTCTTTGGTGCTGGACGAGAGCATCGCGTGGGAGAAGATCGACCAGGCGGTGGCCGGGTTGCGGATTCCCGAGCTGGTGGAGTGGCGGGCGCGCGAGGTTTTTCGCGATGCGAAGCTGGGCACAGGCGAATATGCATTGTTGCTGGGCGCGACGTTTCAGGCGCCGGACCGCACGCTGCGCGAGGAGGAGTTACAGGAGTTCCAGGCGCGGGTGGTGGAGGCTGTTGGCAAAGTTGGGGCGCGGCTGCGGAGTTAGGCGATAAGCTGGCCATGCGGCGTTATACTTGCAGCGATCAGTCGTATGCGCGGAGGTTTTTCGATGTCGGAGTTTTTCTGGAAGTCGGAGATCGCGGAGGATTCGCAGCCGGAAGAGCGGGCGGCGGAACCGGTCAGAGAGGCGGCCGGGGAAGCGGCCGCGGAATCAAGCGCCTTGAGGTTGAGCGTGGACGAATTTTCCGCGCTGGAGGAACGGATTCTGCGCGCGGTGAACCTGGTAAAACGGGAGCGCTTTGACCGCGTCGCGGCCGAGGAGCGCGCCAGCGCGGCGGAAGCGCAATTGCGCGATCAGGGGCCGTTGGCGGATCGCCTGCAAGCGGAAGTGAAAGCGCTGCGCGACGAGCGCGACCATGTGCGGCAGCGCGTGGAGCGGCTGCTGGCGCAACTGGATGCGCTGGAACTGTGAGGACGGGCGTGTCTCAAGAGCAATCCAGTAACCCGACCGGCTACGTCACCGTCGAGATCTATGACCAGACCTATCACCTCTCCGGGCAGAGCGCGGAGCACATTCACCGCCTGGCTGAGCTGGTGGATTCAAGGATGCGCGCCGTGACCGCGCAGGGCCGCACGGTGGATTCGTTGCGCGTGGCCGTGCTGGCGGCGCTGAATCTCGCTGATGAGCTGTCGCGGGCAGAGCAGGCCGGCGGCGGCGATGCGCGGCTGGGCCATGCGCGGGTTGCCAGCCTGCGCGGGCTGCTGGACGAGGTGCTCGAAGAGGAGCGCAAAACCGGGTCCTGATTTTTTCTGCAACAGGAAAACATTCGGTGATAGAGTGGGTGTGATCCCGGAGAGCCCATGCGCTGCTTTGTATCTTTGCTTGCCTGCTCCTTGGTTGTACCTTGCCTGATAGCCGGTTCGGCGGCACAAACACCCGTAACTGCTCCGCAGAGCAAGCCTGCTGCGTCGAGCAACGGCCCATCTGATCCAAAAGCTAAAAAAACCTTTGACGAAGCCATCAAGTTCATGCAGGAGAATCGCGCAATTTTTGCACTGGATGGTTTTCGCAAGGCGGATAAGCAGGATGGCGGTCACTGTGTTCCCTGTGAGATCCAGGCATGGAAGGCTGCGGTCGAAATAGGAGATTTCAAAGCGGCGCGGGAGCAGTCCGAGGCGTTGCTTGCCCATGTAACCAGCCCAGTCGACAAGGCGGTAGCGCAATTTCTTCTGGGCCGGGCGTGCCTGGCCGAGGGCATACGCGATAAGCATGACGCACCAATGGAGGCGGCCGAAGCGGCATTTAGCGAGGCGGTTCGCTTACAGCCCAGGAATGCGGGCTATCTGTTTGCCGACGGAACGGCACTGGCCTATCTCAAACGCGATGATGCCGCCAGGCAGCGTTTCCAGGATTATCTGAAAATCGCCAGTCCGAACGACATGGATTATGCGCGGGCGCAGCGTTTTTTTGAGCGCCCGGAACTGGCCCGCGCAAAGATGGCTCCGAATTTTCGCTTGACGACGCTTGATGGCCGGACGCTTACGCTTGAGAGTCTCGCCGGCAATGTGGTGCTGATCGATTTCTGGGCAACGTGGTGCGGATCATGCCGCGAGGCGCTGCCGCATATCCGGCAGATTGCCAAAAAGTTCGATGGGCAGCCGCTGGTCGTGCTCAGCATCAGCCTGGATTCAGATGAAGCCAAGTGGAAGGATTTCGTCGGGAAGAATGGGATGACGTGGATGCAGTATCGCGACGGAAGTTTTGATGGCCGTATCTCCAAGGAGTTCAACGTGACGGCGATTCCGGCAACGTTCACGATTGATGCTGATGGCGTGTTAGAGGACCAGCATGTGGGCGATGCGAATATCGAGGGAAAACTGAAGAAGCTGGTTGCCGGCGCGGCCAACCGCAAGTCCGCGCCGGCAGATAAGTCCACCAGCGGCAACTCTGCCGGCAACCCAGGTTAAACGAACAAGGCGGCTTACTGTTTTGGGCAAGCAATTCCCAAAAGCGGCGGGTCAAAAACGTACCACATCGCGCCCATCCCGCACAAGACTTGCAATTTCTCGCGCTGTCTCCTACTATCCGCAATAGAAACCGGCCTGCAAAGCAGGTGGGCGATCAACGCTGGTTGAACCAACATTCGTGAACAGGGGCTCAACTCGACAATCGGTTCTGTGTGCCGTGTCCGCCAGTCCGGAATGCCTAATGAACCGCGGAGAGCTCCACCTTCCCAGGAAGGGTTCACCAGCGCATCAACCACGGCCCCGTGGGCCGGATTCTACCTTCTCCAGCTTCCGGCAATAACAGCGCCTCTGGTTCAAATGCCTTATTCTGACTGAGGTGCATCCATTTCTCTTACACATCGGAGCCATCCTCATCCCCGCAAATGGAGCGGCGACGGCGCTGGGCGTGTTGCCGGCGATGTAGCTGGTGGTGGTTGGCGGGTTGGTGATGCTGGAGCGCAAGATGCCGATTGAGGGTTGAGGTTTCCCACCCTTGCCGCAAAAACAAATACGCGGCAAAGATGGGGCATCCAATACGTTGAGGGATGAGGTTTCCCACCCTAGCCGCAAAAACAAAAGCGCGGCGAGGGTGGGGCACCCAGCTTGTGTGGACCATCAGCGAAAGACGAGGCGGCAAATGGCTGAACTGCGCACCATCGAAGCGACGGCGGAGGCGAAGGGGCAGCGGCTTGATCAGTTTCTTGCCCAGTTTCTGACCGCGCAAGGCGAAGGAGTGAGCCGTTCGCGCGTGCAACTGTTAATCGACCAGGGCGACGTGCTGGTCGACGGGCTGCGCGAGAAGGCCTCGCTCAAGCTGCGCGGGGGCGAGCGGATCGACATCACCGGCGAGCCGCATCCGGCGCCGCTCAAGGCCACGGCGGAAGAGATTCCGCTGGACGTGATTTACGAGGATGCGGATCTCGCCGTGGTGAACAAGCCGGCTGGGATGATGGTTCATGCCGGGTCGGGGCAGAATGAGGACGCGCGCAGCCGCGGCACGCTGGTGAACGCGCTGCTTTTCCGGTTCAAGAAACTCTCGGCGACCGGCGGCGACCTGCGGCCCGGCATTGTGCACCGGCTGGATAAAGACACCAGCGGGCTGATTGTGGTGGCCAAGAACGACCGCGCACACGCGGCGCTGGCGGAGTTGTTCTCCAGCCGCCAGATCAAGAAGAGCTACATTGCGCTGGTCCAGGGAACAGTGGAGCGGGCCAAGGGCACCATCAACGCCAGCGTGGGTCGCGACTCGGTGCGGCGCACGCGCATGAC
>JBAVYF010000087.1:0-1559 GCA_049698655.1 Occallatibacter sp.
GTTTACGGCATTGCCTCCATTGGAGGCGATACCAACTTTACCGCCAATGCCGAGTACCGCATTCCCATCGCCGGCCCGGTCACCTTCTCCTTCTTTGACGACTTCGGCATCGACGCCGCCCTCAACAAGGGGCAATTGATGCAGAGCCCCGAGGGCTTTGCCTCGCTCACCGCGCCGCTCTATGGCTGCCCGGTGTGGAACAACGGCGCCTGCCAGGGCGGCATCCCCGGCTCGCTGGTCGGCTTCCAGCGCAATATCCACCCCATCGCCGGCACCAACTTCGTTCCCCGCATGTCCACCGGCGCCGAGATCTCCGTCATCATGCCCGTCGTCAACGCGCCTTTCCGCCTCTACTATGCCTTCAACCCGTTGCGCCTTTATGAGAGGCCTTACTGCGACCTAGGAAATGGGAAGAATGTTCAGAGTTGCAATACGCAACTGATTACCCGCGGTATGTTCCCCACGGGCGGCGCCGGCGACTACACCTTCAACGAGGTGAGCGCGGCTTACGGTGCGCAGAACGACTTCCGGGAACCGCGCAAAACCTTCCGCCTGACCATCTCCACCACCTTCTAGCGGCAGCCTTTAACAAGCAAACCTCTCGGGGCCGCTCGCCATGAGCGGCCCTTTTGCCGGCCGCGGCCAGTCGAGGGCTTTTATAAAAGCGCGAAATTAATGGTTTGCCGGTTTGACGCTCCCACCCGGCCCCCCTATAATTCATCTAGTTCCTGCTGACGGTTCTGTCTGCGTCTTTTTCTGCCTCTGCTCCATCCTGCGCGGAGTTCCGGAATTGACCGTGAGACTTCTCAGGAGGCACTCGTCGTTTCCGCACTCAGGCGCGGACAGACCCACAGGAATTCCGAAGGAGCTTTACAATCGCATGAAGCGCTCGCTTGCACTTATCGCTACGCTGGCCTCGGGCTTTGTCCTGAGCGCCGCTGCCCAAACGTTGCCTGCTCCCGCCGTCGCGGCGCCTGCCGGTCCAGCCAAGATTGCCGTCATCGCCTTCCAGGTGGCCGTGGCCCAAACCAATGAAGGCCAGCGCAACTTCGCCGACCTGCAGAAGAAGTACGATCCCAAGCGCCAGCAACTCAAGGCCCTGAGCGACGAGATCGACAATCTGACCAAACAGCTCCAGGCCCAGGGCGACAAGCTGAGCGATACCGAACGCGCCAGCCGCGCCAAGTCCATCGACGACAAGACGAAGCAGTTGAAGCGTGACGCCGAAGACGCGCAAAACGACTTCCAGTCGGAGATGCAGGAGCTGTACAACGGACTTGCCTCCAAGGTCTATGACGTTCTTGCCGGCTACGCGCAGCAGCAGGGATACACTCTGGTGCTGGACGTTGCCCAGCAGCAGAATCCGGTGCTCTACGCCAGCGAGTCCACCAACATTACCAAGCAGATCATCGACGCCTACAACCTGAAGTCGGGTGTGCCCGCTCCGCCGGCCCAGCCGGCCGCGGCGCCAGCCAGGCCAGCCACGGTGCCAGCCAGGCCAGCCACAGCGCCGGCCAGACCGGCCGCCAAGCCTCCCGTCGCGCACTAGAGTCGGGCTG
>JBAVYF010000088.1:0-2809 GCA_049698655.1 Occallatibacter sp.
GAACAGTTGAATTCGATGCAGGTGCAAGGAAAAACTGTTCACTGTCCGCGGTTCAATGACCACCGAGTTTGAGGTTTTGCTATGTTGATGCCGAAGAAGGTGAAGTTCCGCAAGCAGCAGAAGGGCAAGAGGCGCGGCAAGGCGTGGCGCGGTTCTTCGCTGTCGTTTGGTGAGTACGGTTTGAAGGTCATGGAGTGCGGCTACATCACCGACCGGCAGATCGAGGCAAGCCGTATTGCCATGACCCGCTTCATCAAACGCGGCGGCAAGATCTGGCTGCGCCTGTTCCCGGATAAGCCCATCACCAAGAAGCCGGCCGAAGTCCGCATGGGCTCAGGCAAGGGCGCGCTGGACCATTGGGTAGCGGTTGTGCGGCCGGGCAAGATTCTGTTCGAGATGGAAGGCGTGGACCCGGCGACCGCACGCGAGGCCATGCGCCTGGCGTCGAACAAGCTGCCGTTGCTGACGAAGTTCGTGATGCGGCCGGGCGCCGAAAAGATTGAGGCCGCGGCCAAGTAAGCCGGGCTGAGTGAGATTGGACGCGCTGGGTGCCCCGGAGAGGGGCGCCGAAGAGCGCCGGAGAGAGAAACACAATGGAACTCGAAAAGATTCGTAATCTGAGCGACGAAGAACTGGCGCACCAGGAGAAGATCACCTCCGAGCAACTGTTCCGGCTGCGCTTTCAGGTCTCGATGGGGCAGAACGACGGAGTGAAGAAGCTCCGCCAGATGCGCAAGGAGATCGCCCAAATCAAGACCGTGGCCCGCGAGCGCGAGCTGGGCATTCGCGGCGCTGCCGTCGATGCCGTCGTGGCCGCGGACAACAAGAAGGGAGCCCGCTAAATGATGGCGACTCAAGAAGCAGTGCAGGCACCGGCGGCCGCAGGAGCCCGGCGAAACGAGAAGGTTGGCCAGGTGGTTTCGACCAAGATGCAGAAGACCATTGTGGTCGCGGTCGAGATGCGCAAGGCCCATCCCAAGTACAAGCGCATTGTGCGCTCGACGAAAAAGTTTTATGCCCATGACGAGCAGAGTTCGGCGCGGATGGGCGATGTGGTGCGCATCCGCGAGACCCGTCCGCTGAGCAAGCTGAAGCGGTGGGCGTTGGAAGAAATCGTGCGGCGCTCGGCCCTCGGCCAACTCGAGGACGCGGCGATCCAGACCGAAGTCAAGGCTGCCAACTAGCGCGAGAGCGAGTAAGGAGAAGAACCCATGGCTGTGCAAATGAGAACCATGCTCGCGGTGGCCGACAACTCCGGCGCGCGCAAGCTGCAAGTGATTCTGCCGCTGGGCGGCGGACTGGGCAAGAAGGCCGGTCTGGGCGACATCGTGACCGCCGCGGTCAAGGAAGCCTCGCCTGACGGCACCATCAAGAAGGGCAAGGTAGTCAAGGCGGTCATCGTCCGCACCCGCAAGGAGCATCGCAGGCGCGACGGAACCTACATTCGCTTCGATGAAAACGCGGCGGTGGTGATCGACGATGCTCATGAGCCGGTGGGCACGCGCGTCTTCGGGCCGGTAGCTCGCGAACTGCGCGAGAAGAAGTTTTTGAAGATTGTTTCACTGGCCCCGGAAGTGGTGTAGGAGCAGGGATCAGGTTTCAGGGATCAGGGAACAGAATTCAACGGGCGTTCAACAAGTTTGGAATTGCGGGTTTTTACTGACCCCTGATCTCTGAACCCTGACCCCTGCTTTTGGAGAAGAGATGCAGAGTTTGAAGATTCATCGCAACGATACGGTCAAGGTTCTCACGGGCGCTGACCGCGGCAAGACGGAGCGCGTGCTGCGCGTCTTCCCCGACAAGGGGACGCTGCTCGTTGAGCATGTGCGCGTCATCAAGAAGACGGTTTCCAGCAAGCGCGGCCAGCGGACCCGTGGCGGCATCGCGGAGCAGGAGTCGCCTATCGACGTCTCCAATGTCGCGCTGGTTTGTCCCAACTGCGGCCCCGCGCGCGTGGGATCGAAGACCGAAGGCGACGTCAAGGTTCGCATCTGCAAGAAGTGCGGACAGACGCTGCCGACCAAAAAGTAACGGGACCCAAGCCGGAGCGGCGAGAGCGAAAATCGCGAAGCCGAACGGCCAACCCCTTCCGCAACGGTAAACGGCTTGAGAGCCACTCCGGGCGCCGGAAGAAAGAGAGCAAAGAGTCATGACAGCAAGGCTGAAAGAGAAGTATCACAAGGAGATCAAGCAGGCTCTGCAAAAAGAGCTGGGGCTTGAGAATCCGATGGCGGTTCCACAGCTGAAGAAGATCGTCGTCAACATGGGCCTGGGCGAGGCCACGCAGAACACCAAGCTGCTGGACCCGCTGGTGGCCGACTTGACCGCGATTGTCGGGCAGAAGCCGGTGACCACCAAGGCAAAAAAATCAATCGCCGCCTTCAAGGTGAGGGCTGGCATGTCGATCGGCGCGATGGTTACGCTGCGCAACGAGAAAGCCTACGAGTTTCTGGACCGGCTGATTTCGACGGCGCTGCCCAGGGTGAGGGACTTCCGCGGCGTTTCCACGAAGAGTTTTGACGGGCGCGGCAACTACACGCTCGGCCTGCGCGACCAGCTCATCTTTCCTGAAATTGACTACTCGAAGGTGGAGAAGATGAAGGGCATGAACATCACCATCGTGACTACGGCGAAGGACGACAACCAGGCGAAAGCGCTGCTGAAGCACTTCGGAATGCCGTTCCGCCAGGGCGCGTAAAGGGATAAGAGGTTTTATGGCAACCACTGCAAAAAGGGTGAAAGACGCGCGGAAGCCGAAGTTCAGCTGCCGCAAGCACAATCGGTGCCAGCTCTGCGGGCGGCCGCGCGG
>JBAVYF010000089.1:0-1955 GCA_049698655.1 Occallatibacter sp.
ATTTTTGCCGGGGTTGAAACCCCGGCCTACCAGTCGCGCCCTTCGCTCGTTGGAGACGAAAAGCAAACGCAGATCCCCTTCGGCTGCGCTCAGGGCAGGCTTTCGACTCCGCTCGGGATGACAAACCTTAGGCTCTTCAGATCCGCATCGGCATCAGCACATACCGGTACTTGTACTCCGCATCCGGGTCTTCGGGCCGCATCTGCCCCGCAGATTGCGAGTCCTTGAACTCCAGCCGCACCTCGCCCTCGTTGCCCAGGGCCTTGAGAAATTCGAGGATGTAGCCGGAGTTGAAGCCCATTGCGATGGGGTCGCTGGAATAGGGTGTGTCGATGGTGTCTTCGCTCTCGCCGGACTCGGCTGAATTGGCGCTGAGCTTGAGTTCGTTGCTCTCCAGGCGCAGGCGGATGGCGCCGGAGCGCTCGTCGGCAAACTGGGCGACGCGCTCGATGGCCGCGGCAAGCTCGCTGGCTCGCACCACTGCGAACTTGGTGTTGTCGCGCGGCATGACGGCCTCGAAGTTGGGGAACTGGCCGGAGAGCTTGCGGGTGCTGAGCGTGCGATGGCCAACGCGGAAGAAGAGCGTGTGCTCGTCGTCGGCGAACTCAATCTTTTCGGCGTCGGAGGCCGCGAGCAACTGTTGCAGCTCCTGGAGGGCCTTGCGCGGGATGAGGACGCGCTTTTCGCCGCTGACGCCTTCGAGTATCTCGTTGGGCTTTTCGACGAAGGAGAGGCGGTGCCCGTCGGTGGCAACCATGGCCAGCGACTCGGCTTTGATAATCAGCAAGGCGCCGTTGAGGGTGTAGCGCGACTCTTCGTTGGAGATGGCAAAGATGGTGCGGCTGATGAGCGTCTTGAGCGCCAGTGTGGAGATGCTGGTGGCCGCGACGGCGGGAAACTCGGGAACTTGCGGGTAGTTGGCGCGGGCCATGCCGACCATTTTGGTGTTCGAGCGCCCTGAGCGGATCTGTACCCAGTGGTTGTCGAGCAGCTTGATGGAGATGTCGCCCTCGGGAAGCAGTTTGATGTAGTCGTAGAGCTTGCGCGCAGGGATAGTGCAGGCTCCAGGCTTTTTGACCTTGGCCGTGGCGCTGGTGCGGATGGCCTGGTCGAGATCGGTAGCGGTGATGTTGAGGCGGTCGCCCTCGGCCTCGATGAGGAAGTTGGAGAGAATGGGAATAGTGGTCTTGCGCTCCACCACGCTTTGAGTCGCGGTCAGCTCTTTGACCAGGTCCTGACGGCTTACGGTAATCTCCATCGCTGCCCCCGGCGCGGCCGGCTTCTCGACTTCAGTTT
This sequence comes from Occallatibacter sp., assembly GCA_049698655.1. Classification (GTDB taxonomy): domain Bacteria; phylum Acidobacteriota; class Terriglobia; order Terriglobales; family Acidobacteriaceae; genus Telmatobacter. Next base: position 1,297 of record JBAVYF010000089.1, read on the forward strand.
CCACCTTCGGCATGAACCCATCCTTGCCTTGCGGCACACAAAGAAAACCAGATCGAAGCAGAATCCGCGCTGGCCACACTGTACAACATGTTGCTGCCTGGAGGAAACGGCTATCTTCTTTTCTCTTTGATTGTATTCACCTTGGCGTTTGTGTGGGCGTGGAAAACAGGGGTGCTTTTCTGGATTCCCTGGCAATTGGCGTGATGAGTGGAAGGGCTCGGCTGGCGGAGCCTGTGGGGAGATGCCATGGCCGGTTTTGCCGCTTAGGGATTGCGTCTCGGCGGGGAGGAGGAAAAGGTAGGAGAGATAAAGAAAAAAGACAACAGTACCCGTAGTTGTGGGAGGAAAAGTGGAAAGACAGGTGAAATTGTTTATAGAGTGAGAGTTGCCTTGGGGGTTGGTTTTCTAAAACTAAGCTGTGCAATTGAGGGGATTTGGAAATCCCAACTGTGAGCGGGTAAGGCGGGCAGAGTTTCCCACGACTTCCACAGAGAACGCAAACAAGCCTGTGCAAAGGGAACGGTTTATGTGGAAAGTGCGTCGGAAGTCGCGCGGGGCAAGGGGTTGAAGAAGACAGGCGATGCACAAAGGGTAGGCTGCGATACACGAATTTCCGATCACGGTAGCAGCCGGGAGAGCTTCCCATTCCAGTACGCGGC
>JBAVYF010000090.1:0-6893 GCA_049698655.1 Occallatibacter sp.
CCGCCAGGGCGCGTAAAGGGATAAGAGGTTTTATGGCAACCACTGCAAAAAGGGTGAAAGACGCGCGGAAGCCGAAGTTCAGCTGCCGCAAGCACAATCGGTGCCAGCTCTGCGGGCGGCCGCGCGGGTTTCTGCGCAAGTTCGGCGTCTGCCGCTTGTGTTTCCGGGCGCTGGCGCTCAAGGGAGAGATTCCCGGCGTCGTCAAGTCGAGCTGGTAGAGAAGCCAGTAGTCAGTGAACAGTGGTCAGTGGTCAGTATCCTGCCCGTCGTTCACTGATCACTGACTACTGACCACTGATCACTGTAGTAGGACATTCCCGCTGGTTCTCCTCAAACGGAGCGAACGGGGAATGAAGGAGAAGGAATGAGTCTGACCGACCCAGTAGCCGATTTTCTGGCGCGAATCCGGAATGCGATCCGGGCGCGTCACCAGAAGCTGGATGTGCCAGCTTCGAAGCTGAAGGCCGAGATTGCCCGCATCCTCAAGGAGGAGGGCTACATCTCGAACTACAAGACCCAGGAAGAGGAAGGCAAGCTGATCCTCCGTGTGTACCTGAAGTACGGCGGCACGGAAGCGGCCATTCGCGACCTGGCGCGCATCTCGCGTCCTGGCTGCCGCGTTTACATTGGCCACGACGAGATCAAGCGCGTCCAGGGCGGCCTCGGCATCTGCATCCTCACCACGCCCAAGGGCGTAATGACCGGCCGTCAGGCGCGCCGCGAAGGCGTGGGCGGCGAACTGCTCTGCGAAGTGTGGTAAAGGCAGTGGTCAGTGAACAGTGAACAGTGGTCAGTTAAGTACGGAATTCTGATCACCGACAACTGAAAACTGACAACTGATATGGGCTGCAGTGGAACGATGGCGCGTTGAAACTGATCACTGACAACTGATCACTGACAACTGCTTTTTCGGGACTCGCAAGCCAGATGAAGGATTGATTCGATGTCGCGTATTGGAAAGAAACTCATTCCGCTGCCCGCGGGCGTCAAGTACACGGTCGAGGGCAATACGGTTATGGTCGAAGGCCCCAAGGGCAAGGTCTCGGCGCTGATCGCTCCGGGCATTACCCTCGAAACCAAGGGCGGCGTGCTGCACGTCAACCGCGAAAACGACAGTCAGGCAGCGATGCACGGCCTGACGCGCTCCCTGGTTGCCAACGCCGTTAACGGCGTCACCACGGGCTGGAAGAAGGAACTGGACATCGTGGGCATCGGCTATCGCGCTGAGTTGAAGGGCAAGGGCACGGTAGTCTTTACCCTCGGCTATTCGCACCAGATCGAGTTTCCGCTGCCCAGCGGCATCGAAGTAGCCATTGATCCCAAGCAGCTCCACCTGACTATCACCGGCATCGACCGGCAAAAGGTGGGCCAGGTGGCGGCCGATATGCGTTCACTGCGCAAGCCCGACCCGTATAAGAACAAGGGTGTGCGCTACTCCGACGAGAAGCTGAAGAAGAAGGCCGGCAAGACAGGCGCGAAGTAAGATGTGCAGGGAATAGGGATTAGGGAACAGGGAACAGAAAGCGCTGACTTGCTGACCCGCTGACTGGCTGACTTGCTCCCAACACCACAACCGAACGGGGCCGCAGGGCGGCTCCGCTGATAGGAATGAGAGACCATGATCACCGAGACCAAGAGAAACGCAATTCGCCAGCGCATTCACCAGCGCATCCGTCGCAAGCTTGCCGGCACCGCGGAGCGGCCGCGGCTGAATGTCTACCGCTCGCTCAACCACATCTACGCGCAGGTGATCGACGACCAGAAGGGCGAGACGCTGGTTTCGGCCTCCACGCTGGCCCTGAAGCTGAAGACCGGCGGCAACGTGGCGGCGGCGAAAGAGATTGGCAAGGCTGTAGCCGAGCTGGCCGTCAAGCAGGGAATCAAGAAGGTGGTCTTCGATCGCGGCGGCTACCTCTATCACGGGCGCATCAAGGCGCTTGCCGACGCGGCCCGCGAGGCCGGCCTGGAGTTTTAAAAACAGTTGTCAGTTCTCAGTGGTCAGTGATCAGTTTGTTCGTACCGGATTTACCTGAGTTCTGACAACTGACAACTGATAACTGACAACTGATAACTGGAAAACGAGAGAGCAATGACGATCTTGAAGAAGAAACTCGATGCCAACCAGTACAACCTGAAGGATCAGGTGGTGTCCATCAATCGCGTGACCAAGGTGGTCAAGGGCGGCAAGAACATGTCGTTTGCCGCGCTGGTGGTGGTGGGCGACCCCGCCGCGGGCGTAGTGGGCCACGGTTCGGGCAAGGCCAAGGAAGTTCCCCAGGCGATTCGCAAGGGGATCGAGGCGGCCAAGAAGAACCTGATCCGGGTCCACCTGACCGATACCTCGATTCCGCATCTGGTCCTGGGCCGTTATGGCGCCGGACAGGTGCTGCTGAAGCCGGCCCCCGAAGGCACCGGCGTGATTGCCGGCGGCGCGGTGCGCGCGGTGATGACCTCGGTCGGGGTGCAGAACGTGCTCACCAAGAGCCTGGGTTCGCCCAACCCCCACAACGTCGTCAAGGCCACCTTCGATGCCCTGGTGCAGTTGCGCGACCGGGCCGAAGTGGCCAATATGCGCGGCAAGTCCGTGGAGGAGCTCTAGGCCATGGCGAAGACCAAGATGATTCGCATTCAGTACTACCGCTCGAAGAACTCCACGCCTGAGAAGCACAAGCTGGTGGTCAAGGGCCTGGGCTTTACGCGGCTTAACCAGATCGTCGAGCGCGTGGATACGGAATCCACCCGCGGCATGGTCAAGGCCATTCCGCATTTGGTCCGCATCCTGGAAGACTAACCAATCCCGCCGGGCCTCAGGGCCATGGCGGAGAACGCGAGTCGGGGAATGCCTGGACGGCAAGTCCCCGGCGCTACAGCGAGGGAATCATGGCATCACGAAATTTATCGAATTTACGCGCGCCCAGGAAAGCCAACACCGGGCGCAAGCGCGTGGGCCGGGGCATGGGCTCCGGCATGGGCAAGACCTCGGCCCGCGGCCACAAGGGCCAGGGCCAGCGCACCGGAACCAGCATGATGCGCGGCTTTGAGGGCGGCCAGATGCCGCTGCACCGCCGACTGCCCAAGCGCGGCTTTACCAACATCTTTCGCACCGAGTATACGGTGGTGAATCTGGACCGGCTGGTTGAGCACCTTGAGGGTCTCAAGCTCACCGAGATCACCCTGGACGACTACAAGAAGCTGGGCCTGGCCTCGAGCAAGAAGGCGCTGATCAAGATTCTCGGCTCCGGCGAGCTGACCGCGGCTCTCACTATTCACGCGCACAAGTTTTCCAGGTCGGCGGTCGAGAAGATTGAAAAGGCCGGCGGCAAGGCTGTGGTTCTCGGCGGCGAGGCAGCGCCAGCGGCGGCTTAGGACGACGCGCCAGACCCCGCGCCGGTAAGATGATCAGTGGTACAGATTCGAGGGTCGGAAAGGCCCTGAAGCGGATAACCAATCATGCTTGAAAAGTTTCTCAATATCTTCCGGATTCCCGATCTGCGCAAGCGGGTGCTCTTCATGCTGGGTATCCTGGCCATTTACCGTCTGGGCGCGTGGATTCCCACGCCGGGCGTCGACACCCATATGCTGGAGCGGATGTTCGACCAGCAGGGCGGTTCCGCTCTAGGCCTGATGAACCTGTTTGGCGGCGGCAACCTGCGCCGCATGACGGTCTTCGCCCTGGGTATCATGCCCTACATCACGGCCTCGATCATCTTCCAGTTGCTCACCGTGGTCTATGAGCCGCTGGCGCGCATCCAGAAAGAAGGCGAGCTGGGCCGGCGCAAGATCACGCAGTGGACCCGTTATATGACCGTGATTCTGGCCGCATTGCAGTCGATTGGCATAGCGTTCATGCTCACCAGGGGCGGCATGGTGCTCCATCCGGGCGTCTCGTTCGTCTTGATGACCGTGCTGACGCTGACCACCGGCTCTGCCTTCATTATGTGGCTGGGCGAACAGATTACCGACCGCGGCATCGGCAACGGGATGAGCCTGCTGATCTTTGCCGGCATCGTCGCCGGCCTGCCTCGCGGCGTGATGGACCTGGTGCAGAAGGTCCAGACCAACCAGTGGGGATCGCTCACCATCATCGCGATGCTGCTGCTGGTGGCGTTCATGTTTGCCGTGGTCGCCTTCATCGTCTTTGTCGAGCGCAGCGAGCGCCGCATTCCCATTCAGAGCGCGCGGCGCATCGTCGGCCGCCGCATGATGGGCGGTCAATCCAGCCACTTGCCTCTCAAGGTCAACTCCGGCGGCGTCATGCCGGTCATCTTTGCCGCTTCCATTCTCTCTGCCCCGATGATGCTCGCGCAGTCCGAGTCTGTGCAGAACAGCAAATTTCTGCTTCCCATCTTCCGCGCGCTCACGCCCGGCGAGCCGTGGTATGAAGCCCTCTACATGTTGTCCATCATCTTCTTCGCTTACTTCTACGTCTCCATCATCATGAAGCCGGATGACATTGCCGACAACTTCCGCAAGTCGGGCTCGTTCATCCCGGGAATCCGCCCCGGCAAGCGCACATCGGACTTCATCAACGACATCCTCACGCGGATCACGCTGGTCGGCGCTCTCTATCTGATTGTTATTTCACTGGTGCCAACCTTCCTGATCTCGGGCATCCGCCTGGATCACCTGTGGCTAATAGGCAGTTTCTTTGAGAGACTGCCCGCATGGACCACGCACGGTTTGGGGGTCAACTTCTACTTCGGCGGCACCTCGCTTCTGATTGTGGTGGGTGTGGCCATGGACACCATCAACCAGATCGAATCGCAGCTGATCATGCGCCATTATGACGGCTTTTCCCCCCGCTCCGGTCGCATTCGCGGAAGGAAAACCTGGTAATGTCTTCTTCTGGCGTTACAGTCGGACAGGGCCGTGAGACGGGTCGGAAGACCCCTCCCGGCCCGATTCTTTTGTTGGGCATGCCGGGCGTGGGCAAGGGAACCCAGGCCAAGGAGCTGGTGAAGTTGTGGTCCATTCCGCAGATATCCACCGGCGACCTGCTGCGCGCCAACGTGGCCCAGGGAACCGAACTGGGCCATATGGCCAAGTACCTGATGAGCCGTGGGGAGCTGGTCTCCGATGCGCTGGTCAACGAGATGGTTGCGGTGCGCCTTCAGCAGCCTGATACGGCTAACGGCTACATCCTGGACGGGTTTCCGCGCACCTTGGGGCAGGCTAAGTGGCTGGATGAGCGCCTGGCCGCGCAAGCTGTCGGATTGCCGGTGGTTGCCGTCAGTATTCAAGTGGACTATAATCAGTTATTGCGCCGCATTACGGGGCGCAGAAACTGTCCGGTCTGTCAGAGCATTTATAACGTTTACGTCAAGCCTCCCGTGCGGGATGGTTTTTGCGACGCGGACGGCGCTGCCTTGGTGCAGCGCGCCGACGATACGGAGAATGCGTTCACCGAACGGATGCGCGCTTACGCGACGCTCACCGCGCCGGTCGTCGAGCACTACCGGGTCTTGGGACGCTTTGCGGAAGTGGATGGAGAACGGCCGATTGAAGCCATTTCGGCCGGAATTGTTGCCGCCGTCGAGCGGTTGCGCCAATAGCGCGGCCGGACGGCGGGTTTGTGTGTGAGTTGCCAGTTGTCAGTGAACAGTGAACAGTAAATGCCCGGATCGGCATCGCGACTGAACACTGACCACTGTCCACTAACAACTGAAAGCTGGGTGAGTGGCAGTAGTACTGAAATCGGCCGGGGAGATCGAAAAGATGCGCCGCGCGGGCGAGGTGGTTCGCGAGGTGCTCGAGTTGGTGCGAGGCCTGGTTAAGCCGGGCGCCACCACGATGGATCTCGAAAAGGCAGCCGAGGCGCGCACCAAAAAATTGGGCGCCAAACCGGCCTTCAAGGGCTACCACGGTTTCCCCTGCGTGCTGTGCACCTCAGTCAACCGCGAAGTGGTGCATGGCATTCCGTCACCCAAACGAGTCCTCAAGGAAGGGGAGATCGTTTCGGTCGACTATGGGGCGTTCGTGGACGGTTACTGCGGCGACGCGGCCATCACCATTCCGGTGGGCAAGATCGACCCGGAGGCGGCGCGGTTGCTGAAGGTGACCGAAGCGTCGCTGAACGCGGCGATTGCGGTGGTCAAGCCGGGGGCGACCCTGGGCGACGTAGGCTTCGCGGTGCAGAAGGTGGTTGAGGCCGCGGGCTTTTCGGTGGTACGGGATTTTGTGGGCCACGGCATCGGCGTCCAAATGCACGAAGATCCGCAGGTGCCGAACTTCGGCGTTGCAGGCCAGGGGATGAAACTGCGCGCCGGCATGGTGATCGCCATTGAACCAATGGTGAATGCGGGCAAGCACGACGTTGTGGTTCTGGGTGACGGCTGGACGGCAGTCACCGCGGACGGAAGCATGAGCGCTCATTTTGAGCACACGGTGGCGGTGACCGCTACCGGAGCAAGAATCTTAACCGAGTAGCACGCTCGGAAACAGGCCGGTTGGGCACCAGCGCGCCGGCGGAAGTGGATGCGGTTTGTCGAAGGAAGATGCGATTGAGGTAATGGCGGTGGTCACCGAGACGCTGCCCAATGCCATGTTCAAGGTCAAGCTCGAGAACAATCACGAGGCGCTGACCCATGTTTCGGGAAGGATGCGCAAGAACTTCATCCGAATTCTACCCGGTGATCGCGTGGCCGTGGAACTGAGTCCCTACGACCTGAATCGCGGGCGGATTGTTTACCGCTACAAATAGCTTTTAGCCGTTAGCTTTTAGCTATTAGCTTGTTCGTGATGAGTTGAAAGACGATGGAAACGCAAGAATGGAGCTAATAGCTAACAGCTTTCAGGAAGGGCAGTAACAGATGAAGGTCCGTGCATCGGTCAAGAAGATTTGCGTCAAGTGCAAGGTCATCACCCGCCGCGGGGTGGTCAGGGTGATCTGCGAG
>JBAVYF010000091.1:0-13424 GCA_049698655.1 Occallatibacter sp.
GTACAAAGCCGCCATCGACTACTTCAAGCAGGCGCTGGCGAAGGATGAGTCGATTGCAGCCACCCATGTCAACCTCGCGGAAGCTTGGATTGGCCTGGGCATGGTAGATCGCGCCATGACCGAATACGCCCGCGCCCTGGAACTTGACGCCGATGTTCTGAGCGACAGTGAAAATGGAGCTTTCGCCCAGATCCGTACGCCGGAGCAGCGCGCCCGCATTTCTTTCCTGATTGCCAAAGCGTACATAAAACGCGGCAACGCCGACGGAGCGCTGGAGTATTTGCGCAGGGCGAAAGAGTTGCACTACCCCGATCTAGCCAAGGTGTATACGGACCAGGATTTTGCGCCTCTTTGGCAGGATCCCCGCCTGGCGAAGCTCATCAAGCGGTAGAGTGCGCGAGGGTTGCGAGGCGGCCGGCTATGCGCTCGGCGGCGGCGGGATGGGCCTGGGTGCGGGCCGCGGCGGCCATAGTGGCCAGCCGCTCCGGGCTGGTGAGCAGGCTGGTTAGGACGGCCAGCAGCTTGCCGGGCGCGTCGAGGCCGGATTCGTCGAGCAAGAGGGCGGCGCCGGCCTTCACCATCTCCTCGGCGTTGCGACGCTGGTGGTCGTCGGCGGCGGCGGCAAAGGGAACCAGCAGGGCGGGCTTGCCGGCAGCGGCCAATTCGGCTACCGTCGAAGCGCCGCTGCGGGCCATGACCAGCGTGGCCTGGGCAAAGCGGGCGGGCATGTCGTCGAGAAAGGGCTTCACCTGCCAGCGAGTGGGGTCGGCGCCAGCGGCGGCATAAGCCGCCTGGGTCGCCTCGAAGTGGCGCGCGCCGCTCTGGTGGAGAACGGTGAGTCCGGGGACGGCGTGCAGCAGTGCAACGATATTCATGGGCAATACAGAATTGAAGATGCGCGCGCCCTGCGAGCCGCCAAAGACCAACAGATGGGGCGCGGTGGGAGCTGTGAGGGTGAAGAACTCCGGGCGGACGGGAATGCCTGTGACTTCTGCGTTTCGGAACCAGCGGGTAGCCGAGGCAAAGTTGACCGCAGCGGCCTGGACGCGCTTGCCCACCAGACGGTTGGCGAGGCCGGGCACGGCGTTTGGCTCGAAGGCCATGGCCGGAATTTTGAGCCACAGGGCCGCGGCCATCGCAGGGCCGGAGGCATATCCGCCCACGCCGAAAACAACGTTGGGCTGGAACTCGCGGATCAGCCGTTTGCAGGCGAAGATGGCGCGAGGCAGGCGAATGATCGTGCGCAGGCGGGTGAGCAGGGAGACATTCTTGAGCTGGCCCACATCTACAAGTCTCAGGTTGAAGCCGGATTCGGGGACAAGGCGGCTCTCCATGCCGCGCGCCGTGCCGACGAAGAGCACCTCAGCTGCGTGGCGGGCGACCAGTTCGCGAGCCACGGCCAGCGCCGGAATGATGTGGCCTCCGGTGCCGCCGCCGGCGATGAGTACGCGCATTTGGGACAAGCTCAATCCTTTCAGGAGGGGTTGTCTTCTTGTTCGATGTCGTCCGTCTCTGCCTCACTCGTTTCATAGTCGTCCGTATAGGAATCCTTGTTATAGGGCCACAAGAAGACAATCAGTCCAAAGGTACCGATTGCTAACACCTCCCCATGGCAATTCCAAATAGATTTATGGCGAAAAATGATTTGCCAGATGGGAAACATCATTTGAAGGATGCTCGCGGTGACTCCCCACACTTTTGTAGAAGGTTTTTCTTTCCAGATTTTCCACCACGAAACCCCATAGATAATTGCCTGAATTGGGAAAATCGAGCCAAAAAGCAAACCTCGGAGTGGGAAAAGTGCGAACAAATTCCGGCGAATCATAAACAGGATTATTCCTGGAACTAAACAAATACAAATGATTGACGCGATTGCAAAGACCCCGGCCATGAAAAATCTAAGGACACGCAAATTAATACCGAACATAGTTTCAAGCCGCCTTTCCGTGACAGTACAGTCTACTCGTTCTTGCGTTACATTTGTTGTCTTCCGAAACTTTACCTCAGGGGCTAAAGCCCAATTCCTTATTTGCCATCTTGCGGCACGACTGAAGTCGTGCCCCGACGCTTCTTGCGAATTCGAATGAATTTTTCGCAATCTATGAAGCCCGCAATGATTGCATTCGCAACAATCTTCGCTGCGTCCCTACGGGACGCAATTTCTCTGTGTTCTACCATTCCCAGCATTTCGCTTCGCTCCATGCTGGGTTACTATCCTTCCCTCCCTCCGGGAGGTCCTTTATCCTAGTTCTTAGTCCTTATTCCCTAATCCCTAATTCCTGTTCCCTGTTTTTAATTCACCTTCTTGCTGATGTTGAGCAGGATGCCGATCGAGGCAAGCGTGAAGAAGAGCGAAGTCCCGCCGGAGGAGATCAGCGGCAGTGGAATGCCCTTGGTGGGCAACAAAGCGAGTACCACACTGATGTTGAAGAAGGCCTGCAGGATGATGGTGATGGTGATGCCGAAGGCGGTGAGGCGGGCAAAGGGGTCTTGCACGTGGAAGGCGGTGCGCAGGCCGCGCACGCCGAAGACTACGAAGAGAAGAAGAATAGCGATGGTTCCGATGAGCCCCGTCTCCTCGGCGATATTGGCGAAGATGAAGTCGGTGTGGGCTTCGGGGAGGAAAAAGAGCTTCTGCACGCCCTCCATGTAGCCGCGGCCGGTGAGTCCGCCGGTGCCGACGGCGATCAGCGACTGGTTGATGTGGAAGCCGGCTCCTTTCGGATCGGAATCCGGATGGAGGAAGGCCAGAATGCGCTTCAAGCGCCATGGAACCAGGATGAGCAGAGCGGCCAGAAAAGGCAGCGTGGCGCAGACGACGCCGGCCAGGTATTTCCAATTCATACCGGCCAGAAACAGTATCGTGATGGTGACGCCGGCCAAAACCATCGCGGTGCCCAGATCGGGCTGGAGGACGATCAGGACGGCAAAAACCAGTGGAATGAGGATGGCGCGCGTCAGGGTGTTCTTCCAGTCGCTCATTTTGTCGAGCCGGGTGGAGAGAAACCAGGCCAGGAAGAGGACCATCACGGGTTTGGCGATCTCCGAGGGCTGGAGGGTGAAAAAATCACCAAAGCGAATCCAGCGGTGGGTGTTGTGCGAGCCGGGCATGAGGAAGACCAACACCAGCAGGAAGGTAGTGACGCAGAGAGCGGGGTAGATGAAGCGCGGGGATTTATAGAATGTGTAGTCGATGTGCGACAGCAGCAGCAGGGCCGCCAAACCGGCCAGTGCCCAGAGGGCCTGCTTGCCTACGAAGGTGTAAGGGGAATGGTACCGCTCCTGGGCCACGACTGCCGAGGCGGAGAAAACCATCGCCAGTCCCGCCACGATCAGCAGCACGGTGGTGAAGAACATCCATTTATCGATCCCGGCGCGCTTTGCCATGCTCTTCAGTCCCGCAATGCGTTGACAAGTTCCTTGAAGACGCGCCCGCGCTGCTCGTAGTTTTCAAACTGGTCGTAGCTGGAGCAGGCGGGGGCGAGCACCACTACCTCGCCAGGGCGCGCGGCCGAGGCGGCGGCGGCGACGGCTTTGTCCAGGGTTTCGCAGGAGCGGATGGAGACCACACCGCGCAGATGCGACTCGATCTTGTTCGCCGCAGCGCCGATGGTGTAGACGGCGCTCACCCGCTCGCGCAGCAGATCGGCGAACTGGGTGTAGTCGGAGTTCTTGTCCTTGCCGCCCAGGATGAGATGAATGCCGCTGCTGAAGGCGGCGATGGCCTTGGCGGTGGCGTCCACGTTGGTGGCCTTGGAGTCGTTGTAGAACCCGACGCCCTTGCGGGTAGCCACGTATTCAAGGCGATGCTCGACAGCCTGGAACTTTTCGATGGAAGTGCGGATGGATGCGGCCGGAACATCTGCCAAGCGGGCAGCAACTACCGCGGCCAGCACATTCTCGACGTTGTGCGCGCCCTTGAGCGGGATTCCGCCGAGCGGCATCACGTATTCCGTGGCTGCATTCCCGGCAGCGCGATAAACCACAGACCCCTGCTCCAACCAGGCTCCCTGCGGAACCGGGTGCTCAATCGAGAACCAATAAACCCTGGCGGCCGAGCGGGCAGCGGCTTCGACGCAGGGGGTGTTTTCGGCGTTCAGCACCAGGCAGTCCTGCGCGGTCTGCTGGGCAAAGATGCGCTGCTTGATGCGGGCATAGTTTTCAAAGCTGCCGTGACGGTCCAGATGATCGGGCGTGATGTTGAGTATCACGGCGATCGAGGGGTGGAACTGCTCAGTGGTTTCAAGCTGGAAGCTGGAGACCTCGAGAACCGACCATGTCTCGCCGGAGCTGGAGTCGATAAGAGCCACGACCGGGACGCCGATGTTGCCGCCAACCAGCGTGGGCAGGCCGGCAGCCGCGAGGATTTCGCCCAGCAGCGTGGTGGTGGTGGTCTTGCCGTTGGAGCCGGTGACGGCCAGGATATGGCCCCTGAGGAAGCGGGCGGCCAGCTCCAGCTCGCCGATGACCGGCAGGCCGAAGCTCTTTACCTGCTCCAGCTCGGGGGTGTCCAGCGGCACGCCTGGACTGACAACGATCAGATCCTGGCGGCGGAAGGTCAGCAGGCCGTGGCCGCCGGTCTCGACCATGATGCCGGCTTCGATCAGGGCGGGAATTTCTTTGGCCAATTGATCGGCCGAGCGCACGTCGGAGACCGTCACCCGCGCGCCGCGGCGGCGCAGAAACAACGCTGCCGCCAGACCGGATTTTCCCAGTCCGACAACCAGAACTTTCTTGTCTTTGAGTTCCAACATCAGGTCTTGACCTCAGGCTTCCGCAACCTTCTTATTGTGCGCCGCCCAGTTGACATCTCGGGGCTTGTCTAACGCAATTTCAGCGTGGTGAGTGCAAACAATGCAAACACCAGCGCGCCGATCCAGAAGCGAACGATGACTTTGGATTCACTCCAGCCCAATTGTTCGAAGTGGTGATGCAGGGGGGCCATCTTGAAGATACGCTTCTTGTTGCGCAGCTTGTAGCTGCCCACCTGGAGGATGACGGAGGCCGCTTCGAGGATGAAGATGCCGCCGATGAAAGGCAGCAGCAGCTCCTGGCGGATGATGATGGCGACCGTGCCGATGGCCCCGCCCAGGGCCAGCGAACCCACGTCGCCCATGAATATTTCGGCGGGATGGGCGTTGTACCAGAGAAATCCGATGGAGGCGCCCACCATGGATCCGCAAAAGACGGTGAGCTCGCCGACCATGGGCATGCGCTGGAGTTCGAGGTAGTCGGCAAAGACCACGTGGCCGCTGACGTATGTGAGCACGGTGAGGGCGCCGGCGGCGATGATGGTGCAGCCTATGGCCAGCCCGTCAAGTCCGTCGGTCAGGTTGACGGCGTTGGACGAACCCATCAGGACGAAGACGACAAAAGCGACGAACGGCAGAAAAGCCAGCAGACCGAGGTGGGGAATGGAGCCAAGCCAGTGCCAGTCGAGATCTGGGCGCCAGCTCTTGATGAACGGCACGGTCAACTGCGTGGAGAAGAGCTTGAACTTTTCCAGAATCACCAGCGCAGCAGCCACGGAGACCCCGGCGAGACCTTGCCAGAACAGCTTGGCACGTGCCGTCAGCCCCAGGCTGCGCCGCTGGACCACCTTGATGTAGTCGTCGGCAAAGCCGATTGCTCCGAATGCAAGAGTGGAAAAGACGGTAATCCAGACGAAGGGGTTGGCGGGGTCGGACCAGAGCACCGTGGGCAGCAAAATCGCAATCGTAATCAGCACACCGCCCATGGTGGGCGTGCCGGACTTCTTCTGGTGGGACTGCGGCCCGTCGTCGCGCACGTACTGGCCGATCTGGAAATCGCGCAGCTTCTGGATCACCCACGGGCCGATGAAGAACGCGATCAGCAGCGCCGTGAGCGAAGCAAAGGCGGTACGAAACGTGAGGTATCGGAAGACACGGAACGGGTGAAAGAACGTAAAGAGCTTTTCGTATAGCAGCCAGTAAAGCAAAGGGCCTCCAGAGCCGGCTTGGGGCGGGTTTCAGGTCGATTTTACTAGGACGGGGGGTTGCGGGGGAAGGAAATCGCGTGGCTTTGGAGGGTTCTATAAGCGTTATCCTGATCCTCAGCCCGCCTCAGCGAAACATGCGTCCGTCGTAGCGAAACGGTTTCGGTGCGATCAACTTAATTCTGTTGAAATCCGCGTGCCTGGGATTCAACAGAAGATTCCAGTCTCCCTCGACGACCGCCGACGGAACCTGAATCGCTACCGAACGGCCGCTTGCTGCCCAGCGGGAGCCCAGATCGCGGCAGGCAAGGTTGTTCAGTTCGCGCCAGCCGGAGGGGAGCAAGCGATGGTCCAATTGCTCGACCAGTTCATCGGGAATCTCCGCTTCGGCCATCAGCAAATCGTCAGGAGCATCTATCGGATCAAGATTGACAAAAAACTCGAGCGCCGCTAGCGCCCGCGAGGTCGCGGTGTAGACCATCGCCGTTCCCCGATGGTTCCAACGCCTGGCTGCGTAAAGCCCGCCGATTCCCGTGAAGGCCGTCTCACGAAAGTGCTCGGGAAAGAGCCGGAAGACGCGCATCAGCTATACATTCCGTAGGCAATGCTGTAGAGAACCTCCTCGACCGAGCTGACGCCGATTTCTGTATCGAGCTGGTCGAAGGGCCGCTTTCCACCCAAGGCACGGTTCGGAGCAACCATCCAGTGCGAGGCTTTTTCTTCAGTCCCCAGGACTTCATTGGCCAGCGCGACCACTCTCGCCATGCGCAGGGTTCTGTCCGACTCTTCGTGCGTCAACCTGGATTTCATCGCCAGGCGGCGGCTCAGCGTGCGAGCCGGAATGTTGAGGCACTTTGCTACCTGCGCCCTCTGCATCGACAGCGTACCGGCAAGCAGGTTCACGGTGGAAGCGGGCAGCCCCAGGCGCACCTGCGCCGCCAGGTCGTCCGCCTTTCGAATGGGCTGCTTGAAGGTCCGCTTGCCACCCAAAACGTCGACAATCTCTGCAATGCTCATATCGGCCACCTGGCATTATTATTGCGCCATTTGGCAAATAAAGCAAGAGCGCGATTAACTTTCCTTGACCTTGACCGCCTCAATCGCCCGCTCCAGATGCACGCGGCGCGAGCCTTTGACAAGCACTACGTCTCCGGAGTGCAAATTCTGCCTGAGCCAACGGCCTGCAGCCTCGGCATCGGGCAAAAACAGCGAGGCGACTCCGCCCGTGCAGGCAGCGGCGGCCAGGTGTTCGGCGTTGCCTCCGACTCCAACGACCAGGTCCAGCCCAGCCTCAGCCGCGGCTCGTCCGCACTCGGCGTGCAGCGCCGGGCCGTGCTCGCCCATCTCGAGCATCTCGCCGGCCACCAGAATCCTTCGCTGAGCGGGTCGCGCGGCCAGGGTGCGGATCATGGAGCAGAGCGCCTCGGGGTTGGAGTTGTAGCTGTCATTCAAAATCGTTGCGTCGGCGATCTCGATGATCTCGCCGCGCTTGTCGCCAGCCTTCAAAGTTTCCAGCGCCGCCGCCGCCGCATTGATTTCGACGCCCGCCTCCAGAGCAACAGCCAGGCCGGCCATCGCGTTCGATGCGTTGTGCGCGCCCAGCAGCTTGAGCGTGAGTTGGCCCTCGCGCACCCTGGCGCGATAATGCACGTGCAGGCCGGCGAGGTCTTCTGAAGTTTCAAGAATCTGCGGATCGGCGCAGGGGCCGACGCCAAAGTAAACGACGCGGCCGGGGAAGTCGCGGCCGAACTGCGAGACGTAGGGGTCGTTGCCGTTGAGAAAAGCGACGCCTGTCGGGGGCAGCGCCTCGACCAGTTCGAGCTTGGCGCGGGCGATACCCGCCTGGCCATCGGCAAAATTCTCAATGTGCGCCATGCCGACGTTGGTCACAACACCCCAGTCGGGCGCGGCGATGCGGGCCAGCGCAGCGATCTCTCCCGCGTGGTTCATGCCCATCTCGACGACCGCGACCTCGTGCTCGGCCTCCAGACGCAGCAGTTGCAGGGGCAGGCCGAAGCCGTTGTTGAGATTGCCCTGGGACTTGAGGACGTTGAACTTTGCGCCCAGAGCCGCGGCAATCGCCTCCTTCGTAGTGGTTTTGCCGGCTGAGCCGGTGACAGCCACCAGGCGGCGGCCCCACTGGCGGCGGACGTGCGCGTCCAGCGCCTGCAAGGCGAGAAGCGGGTCTTCGGTGATGAGCAGCGGGACAGCCAGAGCGGCGTCGGGCAGAGTGGCGACCCGCGCGCGCGAAACCACCGCGGCCACGGCTCTTCGTTCGACGGCGGCCGAGACAAAGTCGTGCCCGTCGAGCCGCTCGCCGCGCACGGCGAAGAACAGCTCGCCCACAGCCACGGTGCGCGAGTCAATCGAGTAGCCGCACGCCACCAGCGCGCCGGCATTTGCCACGCTGGACGGCGCCTCCAGCACCGCGCCAGCGCCGATGGCCGCTTCTGCGAGTGTGAGATTCATTCGACACCACCATAGCCCATTTCTCCCAGCGCGGAAAGGGCAATCTTAGCGTCGTCAAAGGGAATGGGGCCGTCCGCGAGAATCTGCTCCTTCTCGTGGCCCTTGCCGGCGATCAGAACCACGTCTCCGCGCGCGGCCTCACGAAGAATCAGGCGAATAGCGGCGGCGCGGTCTGGCTCGACGGTGTAACGGACCTGGGTGGCCTTGAGGCCGGGCTCGATTTCAGCCAAAATCGCCAACGGCTCCTCAGAGCGGGGATTGTCGCTGGTGGCCACCACGAAGTCGCTTCCCTGGCCAGCAGCCTGGCCCATCCTGGGCCGCTTGGTGCGGTCGCGGTCGCCTCCGCAGCCAAAGAGCGTGAGAACGCGGCCGCCCGACGCGGCAGTCATCTGGCGCGCCAGAGCGGTTAAATTGAGCAGCGCATCGTCGGTGTGGGCGTAGTCCACGATTACCGTGAAGGGCTGACCGGCATCGACGGATTGAAAGCGGCCGGGAACGGGCTTGAGGCGGGGAACGAACTCGACCAGATCGGCAAACGGCACGCCGCGCGCATGGGCCGCGGCGAAGGCAGCCAGCAGATTGAGGATATTCACTTCGCCAGCCAGCCGGGAGACGACTTTAGCCGAGCCAGCCGGAGATTCGAGCTCGAGCACCGCGCCTGAGGGCGTGAGCGTGTAGGCGGCGGCGTGCCAGTCGCCCTGGCCGATGCCGTACGTCCGGACCTCGGCTCCTGCCTTGCGCGCTGCCTCGGCCAACTGCTCGCTGTGCGGGTCGTGCGCGTTGATCACGGCGATGCGCGGAGCCGGATAGACCGTGCCGTCAAAGAGCAGCCGCTTGGCAGCAAAATACTTCTCCATGGTCTCGTGGTAGTCGAGGTGGTCGCGGGTGAGGTTGGTGAAGACGGCGACATCAAAGCTCACCCCGACCGCGCGGCCCTGGTCGAGGGCGTGGCTGGAAACCTCAGTGATCAGCTCGGTGGCTCCGCGGGCGACGCCCTCGGCCATCAGTTCAAAGAGGTCGCGCGACTCGGGAGTGGTGTGCACCGAGGGCCGCACTTCGCCGGCGACGTGGTACTCGATGGTGCCCACGAGCACGGAGGTGCGCACGGCAATGTTGAGCAAGGACTCGGTGAGGAAGGCGGTGGTTGTTTTGCCGTTGGTGCCGGTGATGCCCGTGGCCGCCAGTCTGCGCTCCGGGTGGCCGAAAAAGGCCGCGGAAGCCTGGGCCAGCGCGCGGCGGCCATGCTCGACTTCCAACACCGGCAGGCCGGGCGCGAAGACCAGAAGGTGGTCGAACTTTTGCGATGAATCGGTGATGACGCCCAGCGCACCCGCGGCAATGGCCTTTTCAACGTAGCGGTTGCCGTCAGTCGAGCCGCCTTTCATGGCCACAAAAACGGAGCCGGGACGCACCTTGCGCGAGTCGTATTCGACGCCGGTCACCGGCTGGACAAAATCGTCTACAGGGCCGCCACCAGAGCCGACAGCCGTTACTTCGTCGACTAAATCTTTCCAGTTCATCACGGCTTCCATTGTAGATGGTTGCACTTCGAGCTATTGCAAGCGATTGAAAGATACGTTCATGGATGCACGGTCTGGAGGAACAATGTGATCTCGCTCAGGGCGTCGGCATAGTGGCCGACCAAGGCATGACCACCGGTTGGAAAGAGGATGGCCCTGCCGTCACGCACGCCGGCAGCAATATACCTCGTCCGGTTGGCGGTGCCGAATCTATCGTCTTCGGCGCTGATCGTCAGCACCGGGCAGGCGATCTTCTCGATCGGATAAGGCTCATGCGTTGCAGCAGTCTTGATGTCGAAGTTCATCCCTGCAATGCGCGGGCTTACCGGCAGAAGGTGCTCCAAAACTTGTTGCACTCGCGCCTTCTCGCTAGCGTCGGCGGCGCGCACAACTGCATTGTCGGTGCCGAGCATCATGCGGGTCATTCCGCCAGGCATAACCGGCATCAGTTTCAAGGCAGCCCAAGCAACGAAATCGGAGTTGAAAATCGCCCTGACGATCGCGCCGCCGTGGATGGATGTCCCTGCCGGCAAGTAGTTGGCGGGGACCAAAAGCACCAGCGCCCGGCAGCGTTCGGGATGACGGATGGCGAATTGCATCGACGACCAGGCGCCGGCAGAGATGCCGACAACCACCACCTTGTCGATGCCAAGACGGTCAAGAAGTTCCACATAGGCATCGGCCTGCATCGCAGTCGTAGCGTTGCCGGGCATCGTCGAGCGAAGATAGCCAAAACGCGACGGCGCGATGAGCCGATATCCGCGCCCGGCCACCGCGCCGGTCATGTCGATGCCTTGATCGTAGCCGCCACCGGTGCCATGGACGATCAGCATCGGCTCGCCCTCACCCATCACGGCGTATTCCAGCGTGCCGAAGGACGTCTCGATCGTCTTGCTGCGGCCGGCGAGGCGTGCTCGCGCGCTTGCCAGGTCACGAACATAGATTGCGTAGACGCCAGCGGCGGCAACGATAAGCAGTGCGATAAGGACGAGAATAATTCGACACATGGTTACCTCATGGATAGGTTTCGACAAACCTGGCGACTCCATCGAGGAACGAACTGCACCCCTCGGGTCCGCCTTCATTCTCAGTGAGAAGAAGCGCAGACAAGGCAATTTTCATGGAATCATACTGCGAACATGCCTCGCTTTCGAGGCTGAAAAAACGGGTATGCATCATGCAGCCGTAGATTCCGCAGGTGATGGCGAAGGGCGCTGAGGAGGTGTAGCGCTCGAGGGTGATCCGCGCCTCCAGCGTATGCTCTTCATCGCGCAGGATTACGCCACTCTCGGAGCCTTTCTGGCCAAGAGTGGCGCCATTGTCGAACGGGTACCAGGATATTTCCGACATGCCTAAGCTTAGCGCAGCGATGGGTCATTTAGACGGAACGAATTTTTTCGACCGAGGCACGAAGCCTCTTGACATGCAACCATACCGTTGCATATTATGGAGCTATGGACACGGATCTTGACTTAGTGTTCAAGGCGCTTGCTTCCCCCGAACGCAGACTGTTGCTGGACCGGCTGCGGGCGGACAACGGGCAGACGCTGGGTCAGCTTTGCACACACATGGAGATGACTCGGCAGGCAGTGACGAGACATTTGAAACTGTTGGAGGAGGCCACGCTGGTGGTTACGATTTGGCGGGGCCGCGAGAAGTTGCACTACCTGAATCCGATGCCCATCCACGATATCGCCGAGCGCTGGATCGGCAAATATGAGCGGGGCCGTCTGCGCGTCCTCGCTGAACTGAAGGCGAAACTGGAGGGAGAAAACAATGGCTGAATCTCAATTTGTTTATGTGACTTACATTCGCACCACACCGGAAAAACTGTGGCGAGCGCTGATCGAGCCGGAATTCACTCGCCAGTTCTGGTTCGGCACCACGCAGCAATGCGCATGGAAGCCGGGAGCGTCGTGGCAGATTTCATTTTCCGACGGGCGCGTCGGCGACAGCGGCGAAGTGGTGGAGATTGATCCGCCACGACGGCTGGTCCTGAAGTGGCGAAATGAACTCTTTCCCGAGATGACCGCGGAGGGCTATTCCCGCATGACCTACGAACTCGAGCAGAAGGGCGAGACCGTCAAGCTCACCGTCAGGCATGAGATGGACAAGAGCGATTCGAAGTTCATCAAGGCTGTCTCGGGCGGCTGGCCGATTATCCTTGCGAGCCTCAAGAGCCTTCTCGAAACCGGCGCGTCGATAGACGTAACTCGCCGCTCGCCGGAGGAGATGTAGTTTGAAGGATAAATGCAGGTCCTTCGACTCCCCACCCCAGCGACGTGGACCTGTCGCTGGGGACCCCGACTCCGCTTCGCTACGCTCAGGATGACAGCTCTTATGGCCGCCCGCAGCGCACCACAATCTGAGTTCCCGGCGCAACCATGGTGCCTGGAGCAGGAGCTTGCTCGCGGACCGTTCCGCTGCCGGAGATTTGCACTTCGAGGCCGGCGGCGGCAGCCTGCTCGATGACCTTGCGCACCGGAAGGCCGATGAGCGAGGGAACGCGCAGGGTTTTGCTGTCGGCAATTGTAACTGTCGTGGCCGTCTTCGCCTGCGGCGGGGGAGCGGGATTGGCGTTTGTGGCAACGCCTGGAGACGGCGCGCCGGTTTGCGATGGCGCCGCGGCGGTTGGTTGCGGCGCAGGAGCCGGCTGACTTGTCGCCGCGCGCAGCGGATCGTCACTGGGCAGATCGTTGGCGGCGGCGTAGAGATCGCTGATGTCGCTGGCCTGCTCATGGGTATCGTCTTCGGCCACTAGCAAATCGGCCTTGGATAAAGCGCGGGGCCGGCGGGTATCGATGTCGTGGGGCACGGCGAGGTATTCGAGAACCTGTTGCGCCACCTCGGCAAAGACCGGCGCGGAGATGGCGGCGCCGTAATAAGCGCCTTTGGGCGAATCGAGAACCACAGCCACGGCGATCACCGGGTTATTGACCGGAGCGATGCCGGCAAATGAGGCGATGTGCATGGTCTTCGAGTAAAGGTGCGTGGCTGGATCAACCTTTTGCGCCGTGCCGGTTTTGCCGCCGGAGGAGTAGCCGTTGAGCTGTGCCTGCTTGCCGGTGCCGTAGAGGACCACGCCCTCCATCATCTTGCGCATCTGGGCGGCGGTGAGGGTGGAGAGGACGCGGTGCGCGCCGGGAGGCAGCGGATTGGGCAGCTCGCCGCCGGGCTTGAAGGGTGACGGCGCCAGCGATGCGGCTGGCGATTTTCCATTGGCCGTTGCATCCATCTGCCCCGGCATCAGCACGCGGGGGGGCAGATAAATTCCTCCGTTGGCGATGGTCGAAACCATGGAAACCAGTTGCAGCGGCGTGACGGCAACCTCCTGGCCGATCGCTATGGAGCCAATGGACGATGTGCCCCACTTGTTCACCGGCCGCAGCAGGCCTCGCGTCTCTCCAGGCAACTCGGCGCCAGTTCGGCTCCCAAAGCCGAAGTCGCGGACGTACTGGTAGAAGCGATCCGGACCGACC
>JBAVYF010000092.1:0-2436 GCA_049698655.1 Occallatibacter sp.
GTATTTCATCGCAGATGCGGCCGGTGATGTCATTCAACCGGGCTGCGGTAATGCCGTCCCCGGTATTGAAGAAGGCTGCGCTGACTTGGGTGACCAGCGCATGCGCCTGACGAAGGAAGCCGTTGACCACAGTCAGTTCGGAAGAAGTCAACTTCATATAAGCTCCTCCAGGCAAAGCTCCGCCCTTCGTCGAAATTGTGTTTTTTCGACGCGGCATGCTGTTCCGGCACACGCAAATCTGATATCTTTCAGATCATAGACTTTGATCTTTTTAAGATCAAGAGGGCATGGCAACAGTTGAACAGATAAAAGCGGCGCGCGCGCTTCTGGGTTGGTCGCAAGAGGATTTAGCGGAACACTCCGGGATTTCGTTGCCAACCGTCAGGCGGTTTGAGGCGCGGAGTAAGCTTCGCGTTTCCGAGGACGCTCGCCGAAAATTGGAGGCCGCGCTGGAAGCCGTCGGCATCGAGTTCACAAATGGCGGAGCCCCCGGAGTTCGCCTCCGACGCAAGGAATGACCACTTAGCCTGAATTATTCACCGGATGGCGTGGAATGATGTGATGAGCGGCGACCAAGTTATTGGAATCGCGTATGATTTTGTTGTCGAGACAGAATTTTTCGCAGCCAGCCAGGACGCACGCTCATCATGGTCGAACCTACGCCGTTTCTTCCCGGGCTGTCGCCCGCCGCAGGCAAGTTGCTCACAGCTTCGCAGGACGCCGGCAACCTTACCTCCAACGGTGGCGTGATCGTGCTGCGCGAGGCCGCATTGCAGCTTGGCGTCGCCGATGTCATCGCCGCCCCTTTGCCAGATGCACGCAATCCTGCCCTGATCAGGCACAGCTATTCGGATATGGCGCTCGCGCGCATGATGATGATCGCGTCTGGGTATGAGGATTGCGACGATATCGATGGGCTGAAGGCCGATCCCGCATTCAAGATCGCCTGTAACCGCGCGCCCGAAAGCGGTCTCGATCTGATGAGCCAGCCTACGCTCTCGCGACTGGAGAACAACGCCGATGCGATGACGCTCTACAAGATCGGCCGCGGCATGATCGATCTTTACTGCCGGACTTACACGACCCCACCCAGGCGCATCGAACTCGATATTGACGATACCGCCGATCTCGTCCATGGCGGCCAGCAACTCGCTCTGTTTAACACGCATGCGGGCGGACATTGCTTCCAGCCGATGCTCATTTTCGAGGCGCTGTCCGGCAAGCCCATTCTTTCGCTGCTCCGACCCGGCAAACGGCCGTCAGGCGAGGAGATCGCGCGCGTGTTGTGGCATGTCATCCATCGCATCCGGCGTCGCTGGCCGGATGTGCGCATTCTCATTCGCGGCGACGGTCATTATTGCGCCCCCGAAGTGCTGAAGCTGCTGCGGCGTCTGGACTGCAGCTACATCCTTGGCCTGCCTATCAATTCAAAGCTTGACGCCATGGCCAAACCCTGGCGCGAGCAGTGCGAGAGGCGACGCAAACCGAGCCGCGCCAAGGCGCGGCGCTTCCATCAGTTCCAATATAAGGCGCGCTCTTGGGCCAAAGAGGAGAAGGTGATCGCGCGTGTCGAGGCGACAAGCCTGGGCAGCGACGCGCGCTTCGTCGTGACCAACTTGCCAGGACGCGGCAAACATCTCTACGAGCACATCTACTGCGCGCGCGGACGAATGGAGAACCTGATCAAGGATATGAAGCTCTATACACGTTCGGACAAGACGGCATGCACGCGCTGGCAAGCCAATCAGTTCAGGCTCTTCCTGCACATGGGCGCCTACTGGCTTCTGCATTCTGTACGCTTGGCGAGCCCACGAAAATCGCGCTGGCGTGGAGCAACATTCGAGACGATCCGATGCGTGTTCGTGAAGATCGCGGCCCGCGTAGAGGAATTGAAAACCAAGATCAAGCTGTCGTTTCCACCGTATCTGCCCCATGCCGGAGCCTTCTCACTGATCGCCGCGAGCCTCCGAGTGCAAAGATTATGACCGCCGCGGCGCCAATGCCGCGCGAGCCCTCATTATAAACCCTCAACGTGTTTAGCGGCGTTCCCAAAAAGGCCTCCCCGTCAACCCGGCCGATGGATCACGCCCCCCGTGCAGCCCCTGCCTTCGCCGCGCCGCGATGAATAGTTCAGGCTAGCTATGTGCGCAACGTAGGTAGTTGTTGCATTTTTTTCATTGTCAAGCGTTAAGAGTTGATGACAAGGGCTGCAATTTTGGCTAGTCTGCCATACCGAAATGACATGGGTTGATAATGGTCGAGCATAACAAACGACGCGGCGCCCAGGTCTAGGGAGGACACAAGCGAGCCGGCGCTCTTCCCTTTTCGCCGGCCGCCAATAACAAGCATCTGCAAATGGAGAACTAAAAAACAGCAAGCCTAGCTTGCTGTTTTTTTATGTCCTGTCGAGAGCGGGGTTAATCTCGCCGAGCGAGA
>JBAVYF010000093.1:0-4428 GCA_049698655.1 Occallatibacter sp.
CATGCCGTCACTTGCCGCGATGAAAACCTGTTGAAAGCGTGTGCATCACGGCAGGAAAAGCCGTCCTTTTGACCCAAGAACGGTGCTGTGTATTTCTGACTCAGGACACTAGCCTACGTTGAAGCCCTGCAGGTGGCGCTCAAGTTCCGATGCCAGCCGGGCCAGATCGCTGCAAGCCGAGACCGTTTGCTCTCCGGCGGCGGTTGCGTGTTCGGTGAAGTTCGAAATGGAACTCATGCTCTCCGTCACCTGATTGGCGGCCGAGGTCTGTTGCTGGGCGGCGGAGGCAATCTGCTGCACCATTCTGCCTTCCTCGCGGACCAGTTTCACAATTTGCTCGAGGGCGCTGCTGCACTCCTCGACCTTCTTCAAGCCGGCATCGACCTGCTGGCGTCCGCTCTACATGGACTGAACGGCGCTGGAGGTCTCCTGCTGGATAGAACTGATCATGCCGGCAATCTCGCGGGTAGCGGTCGTGGTGCGTTCGGCCAGGCTGCGCACCTCGCCGGCCACCACGGCGAATCCGCGGCCCTGTTCGCCGGCGCGCGCCGCTTCAATGGCGGCATTCAAGGCGAGCAGATTGGTCTGGCTGGCAATTTCTTCGATGACGCCGACGATTCTGCCGATCTGTTCCGAGCTCTTGCCGAGCGATTCAATCTGTCCGGCCGCCTGAGAGGTGACCTGTGCAGCGTTGCGCATCACCACCATAGTCTCTTCGACCACGTGATTGCCCTTGTCCGCGGCAGTTTCAGTAGCGGACCCGGAGTGCGCAGCAGTCTCGGCGGCGTTGGAAACCTCGGTGATCGCGCCCGACATCTCGACCATTGCCGCCGCCACCTGTTGTGTCTCCATGGCATGGTTGCGCGAGCGCGAGGAGGTATCCTGGGCCGTGCTGTTCAACTCCGCGCTGGCCGCCGCCGTACGCGCCGCCGCCTCGGAAATCTCCTGCACCACCTGCCGGAAAGAAGCGATGGTCCGGTTGATCGCGCTGGCCACCTCGGCCATCTCGTCTTTTGAATCGACCTCGAAGGTGTGCGTCAGATCGCCTTTGGCCATCTTCTCGAGAACATCAACAGCCCTTCGCACCGGTTTGACGATCCCCCGGGAGATGGCAAAGCTGACTAGGCAGAGCACAATCACCACGGCCAGAAAGATGATTCCCATCTCGACGCTGCGCGTCTGGATGATGGCCGCCGCATTCTTCTCCTGGGTAGGAATCCAGTCCGCGGTCAGCATCGACAGCTTATCGTTGATCGACTTGGACCGCGCGAATACGGGGTCCATCTTCTGGATGCGAATCCTGCGCGCGGTTTCATGGTCTCCGGCCAGCAGTGCCGGAATGTACTCGCTGTCGGCGATGGCATACCACTGCTCACCGACGGGGCTGGCCTCGGTGCGCATCAGATCGCGGATGGGGCCAGCGGGAAGCACATCGCTATAGTGCTTCTGCGACTCCGTGAATGCATGATGGGCCTGGCGGAGCAACTCGACTGCCTTGCGGGTCTCCTCGGGGCTGGCGGCGTCCTCGGCCGCAATCGAGGGAGACAGCGCGGCCACCAGGCTGGCAGGAGGATCGTAGCAATCCCCGGCAAGCTGGTAGCCCAGCGCGATGTTCTGGTACATGGGCGAGTTGATGCGCACCGACTGCAGAGTCAAAAAAGCAAGGGCCGCAAAGACGGCGAGCCCCAATACAGCCGTGCCTGCCATCACTCCGAGCTTGGCGGAAAATCTCATCCGGTTCAAGATGTTCATGGATCCATCTCCTCTAGCGTCCGGAAAAGCAGTGGAGCAGACTCCGCAGCATTGATTCGATCCCCAGAGCTGATTCGGCCAAAGTTGCGTGCAGCGCTAGATCAGCCCCGTGGCGGACGTGCACCATGCCTATCGGACAAGATGGCGGGAGCAATAGGTCCTTTATTCAAAGCGGAATAAGGACGGCCCAGAAAAACGGATCGCCCGGGCCTACCAGGATGGGAAGCAGGGGCCGGTTGCCATGGGTCGATCTGGCCGCTGGCACGGCCGGACACTTCGAGGGTCCGGAGCCGAAAGGCGTCAGAGGGCGATCAGCGGCCGGGGCAGGCGGGTTTTGGCGCGGTCCAGGAACAGCCTCATGCGCAGAGCCTCGCCGCGTTGCAGGGCGACCAGCCGCATGTGCCTGCGGATGTGGTCGCCGTCCTGCAACAGGGCCACATGCGCCTCGTCGAACGCGGCATCCTTCTCCAACCGCGCAATCCGCTCTTCAATGCTCTTGCGAAACCGCGGGCTGATCTCGAAATCTTCGCCGACTGCGCAGTTGGTCATCATGGCAGGCTCCTGGGAAGAAAATCCTCGCGCCCAAAAATTATTTCTGGGAAGGGCTAAAGTATTTTCAACCTATGCCGATGTTAATGAAGAATCGTGTGAAGCGCCAGATTACCGTGTGAATGCGCGGAGGTAATTTTTTGTCCTGAAACAGGACAGTGTGGGCAGTTTATCAAAGGCCTTTTGCACAACTCGACCAGCTCGCGGGAAGGCGCGGCGGTTTCTTGTGCCTTCAAGGACCGATCTTCGCTGCCGGGACAGGCCCCATCTGATCCCTGCTTCCTCGTTTAGTTTTGCGGCGCGGCCGCGAAGTAGCCCTTGCGAACCTGCACCTTCATCCCGTCGCCGCGGCACTCTACCGAGAGCTTGCGGAAGGCGCCGTCCAGCCTAGTGTTCGCGGGCGTATAAGTGGCCGCGTACTGGGTGCGCAACTCGTCTTCGATCTGCTGGAAGGCGGCCTCGAGTTTCTTTCCGTTGTTGCCTACGTCGATCAGCCGGCCGCCGGTTTCCTCGGTCAGCTTCTTCATGGCCGAGTAGCCGCTGTAATCCGATTCCCCGTAAAAGCCTCGGTCGGCGATCAGAATCGTATAAACGATGACATTGGACCTCTGCGCCGCGGCAATCGCCTCGTTGATCCTGGTGCGGCTTCCTACATCCTCGCCGTCAGTCAGCAGAATGATCGCCTTACGGCCCGTATCCTGGTTCATTATCTGGTTGGCGGCCAGGTAGACCGCGTCATAGAGCAGGGTTCCCTTGGGCTTTCCGATGGTCGGAACGGTTCCGCCGCCGGCGCCGGGAAGGCCACCCGCGCTATTGCCTCCGGCGGTGTTGATCTCCGCCTTGCTCATGGCCCGGGCCAGTTGGCGGGGGCTGTTGGTGTAGTCCTGCAACAGATCCACATCTACGTCGAAGGAGAGCAAAAACGCCTCGTCTTTGGGCTTTATCACACGCTCCAGAAACTGGCTGCCCACGTCCTGCTCCAGAGGCAGCACACGGATCTGACTGCCCGAGGTGTCCAGCAGAATCCCCAGAGTCAGCGGCTGGTGCGTTTCAGCCACAAAGCTGGTGAGCGTCTGCGGTTGCTTGTCCTCCGTGATGGCGCAATCGTCTTTGGTCAGATGCGGGACCAGGCTGCCGGCTTTGTCCTTAACGGTGAAAAACACCTCCACCAGGTTGACATTCAGCTTGATGGTCGCCGCCGGCTCTTCCTCCAGCGCCGGAGCCGGTGCAGTGCTGACCGGGGGCGCGTCCGGCGAGGGAGCAAGCTGCGCCCATCCTCCAGACGCCAGCGCCGGCAGAGCAACGAGCAAAGCGGCAACTTCCCATCGAGGTCGCATACTGGTCCTTAAGACGAAATTAGGACTACGAAGAGAGCATACCCGAACTGTTTCCCGCCGGATGTAACCTGCGCGGCTCAGGCGCGTCTGATACTCTGACGATTGCAGCCTTGTCGGCTGGTTTCCGGCCGGCGGGGAGTGCATCCGCGGCCCGTTCATCGGGTTTAAGCTGTCATCTGTCAACTGTTAGCTGTCAGCTAACGGCGGCGTTCTGGGAGGACGAAATACCTGTGAAGCTAGGTTTAACGGCAATCGCGCTAGCCGCGCTCCTGAGTTCCAGCCCGCATTCATGCGAGGGTTTGAGTCCAGTGGCTCAGGCCCAACAGCAGCAACCCGCCGTGCCCGACGCCCCTCAACCCCAGGCGCCGAAGCCACTTGCGTCGGACGTGAACGGCCCGATTACCCCCGGCAAGGGCGCCGGGGAAACCCAGACAGGACCCACTTCGTCCTCCAACCCTCCTGTCCAGCAGCCGCCCGCGCCCAGCGGCCGGACACCCGCCAGTCAGGCCCCCACGGGTCAGGGCAAGGACCAGGTCCAGACCGCGCCGCCAGAGATGCCCGCCGCCGGCGAAGGCTTTGAAAAAGCCGCGACTACCATCCAGATACACGTGAACTTTGTTGAAGTTCCAGTCACCGTCAAGGACTCGAAGGGAAAGCTGGTGGCCGGCCTCACCTACCGCGACTTCAAGATCTTCGAGAACGACACCCGTGAGCCCATCGCCTTTTTCACCACGGATTCGTTCCCTCTGTCGATCGCTTTCGTCATCGACCAGAGCCTGACCTCCGACGT
>JBAVYF010000094.1:0-1717 GCA_049698655.1 Occallatibacter sp.
GCCAACGCCAGGAACACGGAAAAAGCGAGCAACTTGCGCATATAATTCCCCCTTGGAATTGAGCAACTACAGTTTGCTGGCTAATAATGAATCACATTATAGGCTCATTTTTCAATTGCATACGGAAAAATTCGCATCTTTATGACACCAATACACTTATCTCGCCGCGCAACTTGCACTCCAACCATTAAGTTGCAATCTCTCGCGCAAATCAGGGAAGTTCCAAATCCATTCGCTTTCGTCCCTGAAGTATCAAGAGATAGCGGCAAAATGGATGTGGCAGCAAGACGCAGGGGAGACGGTAGTGTGCAAAAGACGGCCTGTGCATATCGCGCCCACTCGGCACATTGCAATCCCGCCCGCAGGCAGTACAATTCCTGCAAATGGCTTCCGAAATTCCCACCCCCGCCGCTGCTGCCGTCGCCGCCCCGATCATCTCGCCCAATCCAACTCACCCCGTCACTCTGGCCATCGACATCGGCGGCTCGGGGCTGAAGGCCATGCTGCTGGATGCCGCCGGCAAGCCGGTGAGCGAACGGCTGCGCATCGAAACCCCGGCCGTGCCTACTCCGCAGACATTGCTGGTCGCTCTCGATGAGTTTCGCAGGCAGTTGCCGGGTTTCGACCGCGTCTCAGTCGGCTTTCCCGGCGTTGTCAAGCGCGGCGTAACCTTCCTCTCCGTCAACCTGCATCCCGATTGGACAAAGTTCCCCCTGCAAGACAAGCTGGCCGAGCGCTGGGGCAAGCCCGTCCGAGTGGGTAACGACGCCGATATCGCCGGTTATGGAGCCATTCAGGGCCAGGGCGTCGAGCTGGTGCTCACGCTGGGCACCGGGCTGGGCAGCGCCCTGTTCACCAACGGCCACCTGGTCCCCGGCCTCGAGCTGAGCCTGCATCCCTGGCGCAAAAAGGGTATGAACTACGAGGACTACCTGGGCCGCCGCGGCCTCGACAAGTACGGCAAAGCCCGCTGGAACGACTTCCTCGAAGCCGCCATTAAGCAGACAGAACTGCTCTTCAACTGGGACCACCTCTACCTGGGCGGCGGAAACACCAAGAAGATCCTTTTCAAGCCCGCCAAAAACGTGAGCCTCATCTCCAACGAGAGCGGACTGCTGGGCGGCGTGTATTTGTGGCGATTTGACGGGTGAGGTGTCGCGGCTCCCACCCTTGCGCTATGAAAAAGCGCAAGGATGGGGTACCCGGCATCCAAGCAGTCCGCGATGCGGTAGCGCACCGCAAAGCCGGGAATGACATCACTGGTGGTGCCACGAAATATAACCAAAGCCCCAAGGACCATTCTGGAAACGCAGGCGGCGGTACATTCTGTCCTAACTCTTGCCCGATAAAGGGGAGTTACGGTCCATACGCTAATGCTAATCCACACGAACCTGTCCAGCACTACATCAACATCTACGAATGAGGGCTCCGCAATGCAGAAAACTTGGATCGTTCAGATTTTGCTTTTCGCCTTTACCTGGCATATGGCGACTATTTTGGCGCTGAGTCAGCCGACAGCACAGGGAAGTACAGCCAACCTCAGGAAGTGCGTGAAAGATGCAACCTGTCCAACTATGCTTGACGCGGCCTATAAGCTTGCAAGACGTCAGGAGTTCGACTTTTTGCTACATCAATATCCCGTTGCAAGAAACAATACACAACAATTGCTCGTGCAAGCGATTTACGCATCAGAACTTGGTCGGAACAACCCCAAAGT
>JBAVYF010000095.1:0-2761 GCA_049698655.1 Occallatibacter sp.
GGCCAAATGCAGGCTTCGCAGGACGACCTCGCCGATCTGGCCGGCGCCGATCAGCAGCACCGTGCGGTCCGCCAGCGTCTCGAAAATATGCTGCGCCAGTTGAACCGCCACGGAGCCGACCGAGGCGCGGCCGGAGTCAATCTCGGTGTACGTCCGCACTCGCTTGGCGACCGAGAGCGAGTGCTGGAAGAGCCGATGGAACACGCGGCCCACGGTGCGCTCCGCCGCCGCCAGCTCGTAGGCCGCCTTCACCTGCGCGGTGACCTGGGCTTCCCCGAGCACCATGCTGTCCAGCCCCGCCGCGACGCGGAAGAGATGCGCCACCGCGTCCATGCCTTCCCGGGTGTAAAGGTGGCTTTCGAAGCTGTCCGCGCTGAGGCCGTGAAAGTTCGTCAGCAGGTCCTTCACCAGCGCGTCGCCCTGCGCCGCGCGCGCGCAGACGTAGACCTCGACCCGGTTGCACGTGGAGAGGATCACGACTTCCTCGACGCCCTCGACCGCGCGCATCGCCGCGAGGGCTTCCGGCAGCCGGGCGCGGGGAAACGCCAGCGCCTCCCGCATTTCCACCGGAGCGGTGTGGTGGCTGAGCCCGACGACCTGAATGGTTCTGGGCGCGGTCATGTCTTGGAGGAGATCACCGAAGGCGCGGGGAACGGCGACGTTCGCCCGGGGTAAGCGTGGGCCACGCCGAACGTGCCCAGCGCCACCAGGAAACCTATAATCGTGAAGATCGCCGCGCGGTTCGCGCTCATCTTTCCGGCCAGCCGCATGTGCACCACCGCCGCATAGATCAACCAGCCCGCGAACCCTGCGATGACCTTGGTATCGCTATACCACGCCCGGCCGAGCAATGCGGAGTCCCGCTCGGCCCAGATGGCGCCTGCCGCCAGTCCCACGGTAAAGAGCGGAAAGCCCCACGCGACGGCGACGCGGCCGATCTGGTCCAACCTCGCCAGCGACGGCAGCCGCGCCCACAGCGCCTCCGGCCGTTTGCCGCGCAGCAACTGCTGCTGAATCAGGCGCGTTACAGCCGCGCCTGTCGCCACCGCAAAACCGGCATAGCCGGCGTAGACCGGAATTAGATGCAGGAGAAGCCACGTCTTTTCCAGCGCGGGCCGATCCATCGGCACGCGGCCGGACAATATGCCCATCCCTATCGCGCAAAGCGCAAACAGCGGCCAGAAGACCACGGTAATGCCGGCAAGCCGGAGCGGTCCCTCGGCGGCCACGAAAACCGCCGCGGTGAGCCAGAGGAACAGCGCAATCGAGTCGAGTCGCGTCTCAATGGGAAGTCCGTGCACTTGCGCCGCGCGGGTGACCAGGAACGCGGCGTGGAACGTTAAGGCGCCGAGCGCCAGGTATGGCAGACGATCCGTAGCAGGCCTGCCCGGTCGCAAAAATGGGAATGCGGCCACGACCCCTTGCGCCAGGTACAGAGCAATCGCGACGATGCAGAGCGCCATTTGGACCGGTGTCACTATGTCCCAACCTTGCTGTTACGCCCGCATGCTGTTACGCCGGATGCGGGCTGACCCTTCGCGCAGGCCTTATACCACAACGTAGGAGCCTTGATTTTACCCTGCGGACCGCCCTTTGTCAAATTTGCGAAACGTCTTTTCGCCCTCCCATTGATGCAACATTCCACAATTTGCAACGAGAAGTCCCTTATTTTCGCAGAGTTGATAAGGGAAAGCCGATGTTCTGGAGGCCCTGTGTGTCAGGATGTGCATCGAGCATCTAAAGCTCTGTGGTGCGGTGAGTTAAACCGTAGCAATTAAGACGGCGGCTTGGAGCAGTCTCTGGCATAAGATGTGCTGAGCATTTTGAGGAAGGAGACAGTGAATAATCAGCCAGGCCTGAAAGGAGGTGGCCATCGGTAAATCCAGTGCTATTTTTGACATCATAGGGTTGGTTTTGTTATAATACCGTAAGTCGTTAGTGGCACAGATGTTACTTTCAGGCACCTTAGACAAGGGAAAGTAGATGAAGAAGACAGCAATTGTGGTGGCCGTTCTGGCTGCCGTCATGATTTCGGCGCCGGCTTGGGCGCAGAATATCCTGAACAGCCCGCACGACCTCTCCACCAAGCTGGGCACGGGCGAGGTCTGCATATCCTGCCACGCGCCGCACAATGCGCCGAACGCCGCGTACGGTCCCCTGTGGAACCACGCTTTGACCAGCGGGAACGGGACGGCCTCGACCTTCGTCGGGCCGGCGACCAGCGGCTTCACCAAGGGCGGAAAGGCAAAAACGCTGTACGGTAACTCGCTGCTCTGCATGGGTTGCCATGACGGCGTGACGGCGGTCGGCGACTTCAACGTGATGAACAGCAAGATGACCGTCAACGATACCACGAACCCCATCCAGAGCGTATCCTGGGCGAGGAGCGTGGTCAATGCCGCCGGCGCAACCGTATACCCCAACGACATCGGCCTGGATTTGACCTACGCTCACCCGGTCGGCAGCAAGTACCCCGCGCTCGGCACGACCGACAGCGGCTTTAACACCGCCACTTCCGCGAGCGGCTACGGCGGGGTAACGAACTGGACGGTGGGTACTGGAAGCGGGGCTCTGACTTTGGAAGTTGGCTCCACGGCGCTTACCGGCGACACCGTCGGATGCACCACCTGCCACAATCCGCACGACGACACAACCGCGCCTCCGTTCCTCGTGACGTCGAACGCGAAGAGCGCGCTTTGCCTCACTTGTCATATTAAGTAGTCTGCGTTCTTGGCGACCAGTTCGGCGCGCGGGGCAGTCG
>JBAVYF010000096.1:0-4860 GCA_049698655.1 Occallatibacter sp.
ACGTCGCGGCCGGTCTGGAGCTTGCCGTCGGTCTGCACCCGGATGCGGCCGCGCAGATCGTTGAGCAGCAGCACCTGTTGGGTTTCAGCAAGGCCGAGCTCCCAGGGCAGCCCCGCGTGCTGGATGGAGCTGAGCGGCGAAGCGCCGGTGCCGCCGTTGTCTCCGGAGATGAGCACTACATCGGCGTGCGCCTTGGAGACGCCGGCGGCCACGGTGCCCACGCCGGCTTCAGAGACCAGCTTGACGGCGATGCGCGCCCGCGGGTTTACATTCTTCAGGTCGTAGATCAGTTGCGCCAGGTCTTCGATGGAGTAGATGTCGTGGTGCGGCGGCGGCGAGATGAGGCCCACGCCGGGAATCGAGTGGCGCGTTTTGGCGATGATCGCATCCACCTTGTGGCCGGGCAATTGTCCGCCCTCGCCGGGCTTTGCTCCCTGCGCCATCTTGATCTGGATTTCATCGGCGTTGACCAGGTAATGAGCCGTGACGCCGAAGCGGCCGCTGGCCACCTGCTTTACGGCCGAGCGCCGCGAGTCGCCGTTGGGGTCGGGCTTGAAGCGCTCTTCGTCCTCGCCACCCTCGCCGGTATTGGACATGCCGCCCAGCCGGTTCATGGCAATCGCAAGAGTCTCGTGCGCCTCTTTGCTGATCGACCCATAGCTCATTGCGCCGGTGGTGAAGCGCTTGACGATCTCGCTGGCCGGCTCCACTTCATCGAGCGGCACTGGCTTTTCGGAGTACTTGAGCTGGAGCAGGCCGCGCAGCGTGCACAGGTGACGATTCTGATCGTCCAGCAGATCGGTGTACTCCTGGAACGTGGCGGGATTGTTCTGGCGCACCGCGTGTTGCAATTTGCTGATGGTCTCCGGATTCAGCAGGTGATACTCACCGCCCTCGCGGAACTGATAGCGTCCGCCGACGACCAACTCGGTTTCAGACTCGGTCAGCGGCTGAAAGGCATGAGCATGTTTGAGCAGCGCCTCGCGCGCCAGCAGGTCCAGGCTCACGCCCTGGATGCGCGAAGCGGTACCGGAGAAATAAGTGTCAACCAGCGACTGATTAAGCCCAACGGCCTCGAAGACCTGGGCGCCGCGATAGCTTTGCAGCGTGCTGATGCCCATCTTCGAGAAGGTCTTCAGCAGGCCTTTGTTGATGGCCTTGATGAAATTCTTCTCCGCCTGTTCGGCGGTGATGTCATCGGGCAGCAGGCCGCGGCGCTTCAGGTCGTGCAGCGTCTCGAAGGCCAGATAAGGGTTGATGGCGCTGGCGCCGTAGCCGGTGAGCAGGGCAAAGTGCATCACCTCGCGCGGCTCGCCGCTCTCGATGATCAGCGCCACCTGGGTGCGGGTCTTCTCGCGCAACAACCGGTGATGGACGGCGGCCATGGCCAGCAGGCTGGGAATGGGCGCATGGGTCGCATCGACGCCGCGATCGGAGAGAATCAGCAGCGTGTAGCCGGAGGCGACGGCGTGCGAGGCGCGGGCGCTCAGGTCGTCGAGCGAGTGCTTCAGGCCCTGCTCGCCATCGGCGGCGCGGAAGAGCGCCGGCAGCGTGGTGGCCAGCAGATCGCGTGTGGAGACGCGGCGCAGCTTTTCCAGGTCGCGATTAGTCAGGATGGGATGCGGCAGCTTGAGCGTGTGGCAGTTTTCCGGCGCTTCATCGAGAATGTTGCGTTCGGTGCCGATGTAACTGATCAGCGACATTACCATCTCTTCGCGGATGGGATCGATGGGCGGATTGGTGACCTGCGCGAAAAGCTGCTTGAAGTAATTGAACACTGGCTGCGGACGGTCGGAGAGGCAGGCCAGCGGCACATCCGATCCCATGGAGCCGATCGGCTCCTCGCCCCGCGCTCCCATCGGCGCCAGCAGGATTCTCAAGTCTTCTTCGCTGTAGCCGTAGGCCCTCTGGCGGCGCAGCAGCGTCTCGGCGTTGGTGGCGATCACCCGCGAAGGCTCCGGCAACTGATCGAGCGTGATCTGCTGCTCTTTGATCCAGTTTGCATACGGTTGGCGGCCGGCCAACTGCTTCTTGATCTCGGCGTCGGAGATGATGCGCTTCTGGACGGTATCGACCAGGAACATGCGGCCGGGTTGCAGGCGGCCTTTCTTGCGCACGTCCTCGGCCGGAACGTCGAGTACGCCGGCCTCGGAGGCCAGCACCACCACATCGTTCTTGGTCACGATGTAGCGGCCGGGGCGCAGGCCGTTGCGATCCAGCGTGGCGCCAATCACGCGGCCGTCGGTGAAGGCGATGGCCGCCGGGCCGTCCCACGGATCCATCAGCGAGGCATGGTACTCGTAGAAGGCGCGCTTGTCTTCATCCATGCCGGGATTGCCCGCCCAGGCCTCGGGAATCAGCATGGCAAGGACGTGGGGCAGCGAGCGGCCCGACTGGAAGAGAAACTCGACCGCGTTGTCCAGCGAAGCCGAGTCGCTGCCATCGGGCATGATGACCGGGTAGAGCCTGTCGATCTGGCCGCCATGGAGCGGGCTCTTCAGCGACGGCTCGCGCGCGTTCATCCAGCTCACGTTGCCGCGGATGGTGTTGATTTCACCGTTGTGTGCGACGTAGCGGTAAGGATGCGCCAGCTTCCAACTGGGAAAGGTATTCGTAGAAAAGCGCTGATGCACCAGGCAGAGCGCGCTCGAGACCAGTGGATTGGCCAGTTCCAGGTAGAACTTCTCAATCTGCGGCGCCATCATCAGGCCCTTGTAGACGATGGTGCGGCAGGAGAGCGAGGGGACGTAGAAATTCTCCTTGCCCTCGATCAGGGAGGCGGCTATCTCGTTTTCGGCGCGGCGGCGGACGCGGTAGAGCAGGCGCTCGAAGGCGTCTTCCTCCAGGCCCTCAGGCCTGCCCAGGAATAACTGCTCGATGTAAGGCTGCGAGGCGCGGGCCTCGCGACCGATGGCGATGGGGTTGACCGGCGTCTCGCGCCAGCCGGCCACCGTCAGCCCCTCTTCCAGGGCGATGCGCTCGAAGACACCCTCGCATTGCAGGCGGCTGTGCTTGTCCACGGGCAGAAAAACCATGGCCACGCCATAGGCGCCCGGCTCGGGCAACTGCATCCCCAACTCGCCGCACTCGCGCGCAAAATAGATGTGCGGAATCTGAATCAGAATGCCCGCGCCGTCACCCGTCTCCGGATCGCAACCCGCCGCGCCGCGATGTGTGAGGTTGATGAGCACCTCGAGGCCCTTGCGGATAATCTCGTGGCTCTTTTCCCCGCGAATGCTGGCGACCAGCCCCATCCCGCAGGCATCGTGCTCGTTGCGCGGGTGATAGAGTCCCTGCGGATCGGGGATGCGGATGCGGCGATCTGATGATTGCATGGCAACCTTCCAGAAAATGTGTTTACGCAAGTTGTGGCTTCTTGCCGAAGGTACACAAATACGGCGCGATTCCTTTGAAGGAAATCGCCCTGTGTTCATGAAAAGGCCTATCGGAACAGGCCTGGCCGCGTCAGGGATAGTGCTGAAGTCTCTACTATAACGGAAGTTTTGCCTCTCGGCGAAACTTTTTTGCGCGAGAGCGTAAGACGGCGTTGTAAGAGTAGTGAACAATGCCGTGAAGGGTAGGGCTGTAGCCCGTCACAAATTCTGCAAATCGATGTGTGCTTTAGCCCTTGTGGGAAACACTGCGTCCGCAGTATGGCTTGCTCGGATAATCACTGGGGCTTGGATGGAGATCCCCCATATTGAAGATGGATGGAGGCACGGATCGGCACTGATTTCCCGTTCACTTTTCCGGGCTTGTAATGAGACTTGAGGAGCGACTGGACTGCGGGCTTTTCGAGTTCCGGCCTTTCGCAGTGGATCACTTGCGGATCGGAGGCTTTCCCCTTTGCGCTGATGGTGAGCAGGATATCGCAAGCCGAGAGACTCGTGGACCAATAGGCAACTTTCCTATACCCCTCGTCGGAGAACTTGGTAAGGATTGGCCCAGCGGGTACATTGGTGAGCGGGTAGACACCGTCGGCTCCGGCCTCGGAGGAGGTAATTCCCGGCGGAGAGCTGAACGTGTAGCGAATTGGCATGCCCGGATCGCTGGCTCCATACGAGTGGTATGCGACCTCCACGAAAACTTTTGCGGCAACTGGATTGCCTTCAAGAGTAGTCGCTGGCTTGAAGCGATATTGTTTCGCAGCATCCAAACTAGTTTCTTCGAAGGAAGGATCGGTGCATCGAACCAGCTTGATGTCTTGCGGCTCTCCATTTGTGTCCACGGTGATCGAAACCAAGCATACACCGCCTATGCGCTTTTGCCGTGCCTCTTCGGAGAATTCCGCAGCTACATTATTGATCACGGTTGGCGGATTGATCTTTTCCTTTGCCGGATAGGAAGCTGGCTGGGGCGTGTCCGCTGTCGGTGTGGTTTGTTGCGCTTTACCATTGATTGCCACCAGTGTCAGGAACAGTGCAATAATCCAGAAACATCGCATGAATGTCTCCTAAAGTCTGCACAAAAACACTATCACACCAGCCGCAACTCTCTCAGCAGAAACGCGTAATCGAACGCGATCTCCTTCAGATAGTCGTAGCGGCCGCTGGAGCCGCCGTGGCCGGCTTGCATGTTGGTCACCAGCAGCAGCGCATTCTCATCCGTCTTGAGAGTGCGGAGTTTGGCCACATATTTGGCGGGCTCCCAATACATCACCTGGCTGTCGTGGAGCGAGGTCTTCACCAGCATCGCCGGGTAACTTGCTGCTTTGAGATTGTCATAGGGCGAGTAGCTCAACATGCAGTGGAAGTACGTCTCTTCATTCGGATTGCCCCACTCTTCGTACTCCGGAACAGTGAGGGGCAGTGTGGCGTCGAGCATGGTGTTCATCACGTCCACAAAGGGCACATGAGAGAG
>JBAVYF010000097.1:0-4752 GCA_049698655.1 Occallatibacter sp.
TTCTAATACGGCTCGCCACTGCTGCGTTAGACGCGTGGACATCGAGTTTAGCTTCGCGCGCGCCTGTCAATATTGCTATATCTTGCGCAGAACCGCCGCCTGGCAGCGGCGAATAGCCGGGCGTTCGGCCACTTCAAGACCAGCCGCGCGTGCCGCATCCAGTTCACTCTGGAATTTCTCCGGCTTGACGTGCCCGGCAGTCTCGGCCAGCAGCAGCAATCCTCCCGGCTTGAGCGCGGTGGCGGATTCGCGGAAAAATCTCTCCGCCGACGGCATCTCATGCACCATGGAAAAGGCCAATACAAAATCCACCATGCCCTCCAGGTCGCCAATGCCCAGCGAATCCGGCTGCGCCAGCCGCGTCTCAATGCGCGGCAGCAATCCGGCCCTGGCCGCCCGGCGCCGCAGACTGTCCAGCATTTTGGCCTGGATGTCCACCGCAATAACCCGTCCTGCCGGACCCGCCATGCGAGCCATCGGCAGGGTGAAGAAGCCCATGCCCGGCCCCGGCTCCAGCACCGTCATCCCCTCTCGGACGTAGGGGGCAAGCAACTCCTCCGGGTTCTGCATCCAACGCCGGATCGGACTGGCCAGTAAGTAGCCCATCCACCACGGACAAACGCGTTCCGCCATTTCGTTCTCTCCTTGCCGCTGCCGCGGCAGACCGGTTGCGCAATCGCCGCCGGGGAATGGAGGGACCGCCGCTCTCTCTGTACTTTACGCGCAAATCCCGCTCGCGGTTTCATATCTTGGTGCATTAGGCAGCAGCTTGCAGTACGTTCTCATACTGCGCCTTGGACTCCTGAGAAACCACCGCAAGCAAGCATGCTTCCCGCCGCGATAAAATCATATCTACTATGCCCGCTGCCGCTCTCTCTCCCGAAGTCCTGGCCAGGTACGAGCCTGTTATCGGTCTCGAGGTCCATGTGCAACTGCTCACCGCCACCAAGGCCTTCTGCGGCTGCCAGAATCACTTCGGCTCGGAGCCCAACACCAACGTCTGCCCGGTCTGCCTGGGCCTGCCCGGCGCCTTGCCGGTGCTCAATGCCCGGGCCGTCGAATTCGCAGCGCTGGCCTCCATGGCCCTCAACTGCCAGGTCCGCGAGCGCTCTATCTTCGCCCGCAAGAACTACTTCTATCCCGACCTGCCCAAGGGCTACCAGATCTCCCAGTTCGACAAGCCCCTGGCCGAGCACGGCTGGATCGACGTGCCCACGGCCAGCGGCGGGACGAAGCGCATCGGCATCACCCGCCTGCACATGGAAGAAGACGCCGGCAAGAGCCTCCACGAAGGCTTCGCCGACTCTGCTACGCACACTTACCTCGATCTGAACCGATGCGGCACTCCGCTGGCCGAGATTGTCTCCGAACCTGACATTCGCACCCCCGACGAGGCCTTCGAGTACCTCACGCGCCTCAAGGAAATCCTGCTCTACTGCGGCGTCTCCGACTGCAACATGGAAGAGGGCTCGCTGCGTTGTGATGCAAACGTAAGTGTCCGTCTTAAAGGCGCGGTGCGCTTCGGCTCCAAGGTCGAGGTCAAGAATGTCAACAGCTTCCGCTTCATCCGCGCCGCCCTGGAGTACGAGATCGAGCGCCAGATCGAGGTCATCGAGTCCGGCGGCCGCATCCCCCAGGAGACCCGGCTGTGGAACTCCGCCGAGGGACGCACCTACACCATGCGCTCCAAGGAGCAGGCACACGACTACCGTTACTTCCCCGAACCGGACCTGCCGCCGCTCGTTGTTTCGCCGGAATTCCTGGCCGGGGTGAAAAAGAAGCTGCCAGAGCTGCCTGAAGCCCGCCGCGCCCGCATGATCGCCGAGTACGAGCTGGCCCCGCGGGACGCCTTCACGCTGACCGCAACCCGCGAGTTCGCCGACCGTTTTGAAGCCGCCGCCAGGTCCGCCCGCAATCCGCGCCGCGTCGCCAATCTGCTGTTGAGCGAGCTGGGCGGACGGCTGAATACGCTGGGACTTGAGCAGGCACAGTCGCCTGTCTCCATGGCCGGCATCGTCCTGGCCGCCGATCTCCTCGACGAGGGCAAGATCAGCTCCAGGCAGCTCAAGCAGTTGTTCGATGTGTGCTTTGAAAAAGGTGAGGACTTCGCCGCCGTCAACGACCGGGAGAAACCCCAGCAGATCACCGACGCCTCGGCCATCGAAGCGCTGATCGACCAGGTCATCCGTGACAATCCGAAGCAGGTGGAGCAGTATCGCGGCGGCAAGAAAACCGTGGCGGCTTTCTTTGTGGGCCAGGTGATGAAGGCCTCGAAAGGCCAGGCCAACCCGGCGCTGCTGAACGAACTGGTGACGAAAAAGCTGGATGGGTAAGATGACCACGACATTCCACGAATGCATTGGCCCTTCAACTACTTCATCTTCAGCTCTACCTCGAACTCCTTGCGCGCGTCCCAGGAGCTGATCGACTTGACGGCAGTCTTCCTGCCGTCCTTCTCCGCCCAGAGCTCATGATCCTCGGCCATATTCACCTGGGCAAACCGGAACCGGCCCCTCTCGGTGGTTGTATAGCTGCGAATGGTCTTGGACTTTATATCCCTGAGAAAGACTGTGGCGCCGGCCACCGGGGCGGAATTGGCGTCCACCACGCTGCCTATGACCACGCGCTGGCCAAGGTTTTGCGCCACGGCCGCAAACGGCCCATCACCAAATCCGTTTAGGCCGCCCCGTGACCCCAGGGGAACCAAACCGGCCGCCAGAACGGCAAACGCTGCCCCGGCCGCCAAACTCGTGCGGTTAAACCTCACTCTTCCTCCTCTTCCTCGTCGAGCAAAACCTCGTCATCCTCGTCCAGACCATCGCCCACCCGCGCCAACTCCAGCGGTTCAACGCCGACCACCTCGTACTCCGTGCCACATTCATCGCAGGTGATCACATCGCCTTCTTCCACTTCATCCAATTCGACGTCAAGATTATTTTCGCATTCAGGACAGCTGGGCATGGCAGCCTCCTCTCTCCACAAAATTTCGAATTGCAGAATGACGGTAATTTGTTGTGCAACTCCGCTATTCTTGGAGAAAGACCGGCCTCCAGTCAAGAGGCCAAAACCCAAATCGCAACCAGAGCTCCCAAAGGGAAGAATACGCCATGAACTCCCCCGCTTCGAGGCGCGCTCACTATCCTTAGACGATTCCGGAACAGAATCGCGCTGAAATCCTGGCAGCGCGCAAGCCGCACGCCCTGACCCACGACACTCGCCCGCTCCACGGTTTACCCTGAGACTGACCACTATGCCCAGGTTCGGCTCCACTCCGTTTGCCTTCCCCGAGTTCCGCGGCGCTACCCGCCGCCTGGTTCTCTGGAACCTCGCCGCCTACTTTGCGCTGCTGCTGGCGGGCTTGGCCTCCAAAGGCGCTGCCGGGGTGCTTGCCGGCTCTTTTGAATTCACCCCCAACCTCTTCCTGCACGGAGCCCTCTGGCAGCCCTTTACCTACAGCTTCGTCCATCCCGCGCTGCTCGGCACGCTCTTCGAGCTTTTGTCGCTATGGTTCCTGGCCGGTTTTCTGGAGAGTACCCACAGCTCCAACTGGGTCACCAGTCTCTACGCCATTTCCGTGCTGGGAACAGCCGCCGTCGCTGTTGCAATTTATGCGTGCAGCCACACGCTGGGCTTTTCGCCGGGCACGATCTCACTCTACGGCTGCTTCGGCGGCATCTTCGGCCTGTTGGTGGCCATCGGCGCGCTCTACGGCGACACGCAGTTTATGCTTTTCCCCCTGCCCATCGGCATCAAGGCCCGCTACCTGGTGGCCGTCTACGCGCTGGTTGCCGTCGCCATGCTCTTCAGCGAGCAGAAGATGTACGCCTTTGCCCAGTTGGGCGGCGCTCTGGCCGGCCTCGCCTACATCCGCCTCGCCCCGCGCCGCGGCCTCTCGCTCGGCCTCAGCGAGAGATGGTACGGCGTGCGCAACCGATACTACCGCTGGAAGCGCCGCCGCGCCGCCCGCAAGTTCGAGGTCTATATGCGCTCCCAGGGCCGCATCGTCCGCTTCGACGGCAACGGCCGCCCGCTGGACGAGGACACCGACGACAAGAAGCGCTGGAACTGAATCAGCACCCTTCCGCCCATTTCCGGTAAAATTATCCTTGCAATGTCCATCAAGATTGCCTTTCTCTTTCCGGGACAGGGTTCTCAGGCCGTCGGCATGGGACGCGAGCTTGCCGAGCGCTTTCCCGTTGCCCGCGAAACCTTCGCCGAAGCTGACGAGGCCCTGGGCTTCCCCATTTCAAAGTTGATCTCCGAAGGACCCGCGGAAGAGCTAAAGCTGACGGAAAACACCCAGCCGGCCATTCTCACCGTGAGCATCGCCTCGCTGCGCGTGCTGGCATTGCATGGCGTCGAACCGACGCTGGCCGCCGGTCACTCATTAGGCGAATGGTCGGCCCATGTGGCTGCCGGAACACTCTCCTTCGCCGACGCCGTGCGATCTGTCAAGACGCGCGGCCGGGCTATGCAACTGGCGGTTCCCGCAGGTCAGGGCGCCATGGCCGCCATCCTCTCGCTGGACCCAGCCCAGGTGGAAGAGATCTGCCGGCAAGCCGCCGAGGAGACCGGCCTGGCCGTCTCTGCCGCCAACTTTAACTCCCCCGGCCAGACGGTCATCTCCGGCGCCCTGGCCGCGGTCGAAAAGGCCTCCGCGCTGGCCAAGGCCAAAGGCGCAAAGCGCGCTATCATGCTCCCGGTCAGCGCGCCCTTCCATTGCGCCCTGATGCAGCCGGCACAGGAGGAAGT
>JBAVYF010000098.1:0-9016 GCA_049698655.1 Occallatibacter sp.
AGAAAGTGGCGCGTCCCCGTTGATTCCCAACCTATCTTTTGCATCTGCGCGGATTTGGACAAGAGCGCCTTTTCGGTCTCTTGCGCGGCGGCCTTTTGTCCCGCGCCCCACTGGCAGGTCAGCTTCATGGTGTCACGGATCAATATCATGGGCATTGCGGGAGCGGTGAAAGCCGCATCATCGATCATCGCCGCTTGTTTTTCGCAGTCCTCGAAGCGGCCGGTTGCCAGCTCCACCTCCACCATATGAAGCCGGGCATCGGGAGAAGCATCCAGCTTGAGCAAGTGCTCGCTTAACTCAAATGCACGGTCGTAATGGAAAAGTTTGTTGTAATAAACTGACATCGCGCCTTGAAGGTATTCGACGTTGTCAGGGAAAGCTTCCAGGCTTGCTTCGAGGGCATTGGACGCGCCGGTGGGGTCGCCCTGATCTGCCAGCGTCTTTCCCATACTGTTCTGAGTTTCGGCCCATTCCTCAGGCAGATCCGCCTTGGTATTCACCTCCAACGCTGCCCGAAATGCTTCGACGGCCTGTGCCAGCAATTCCTTTGCCTGCGCCCCGCTGCTCAACTCTCCCTGATCGGTTAGAACGACCCCGAGCTGTTTCTGTGTCCTTGCCCAGTCCTGAGGCAGGCTGGCCTTGGTCTGCACCTCGAGCGCCGCCCTGTTGGCTTCAACTGCTTTGGCGAGCAGATCCGCCGCCTGCCCGCCGCTGCTGCGTTCTCCTTGACCGGTCAGCGCATTGCCCAAATTGGATTCTCCCACAGCCCAATCTTGGGGAAGGTCAGCCCTGGTCCTCACCTTGAGCGCCCCCCGGTAGGCTTCGACAGCCTGGGAAAACAAATCTGCCGCCTGCTGTCCGCTGCTTCTCACAGCCTGTTCTTCCAGAGCGCCCGCCAGATTGTTCTGTGTCTCGGCCCAGTCCTGGGGCAGATCCGCCTTAGTCCGCACCTCCGACACGGCGCGGAAGGCCACGACTGCCTGGGCAAATAAATCCGCCGCCTGCGCGCCGCTGCTCTGTTCGCCCTGAAAAATAAGAGCGATACCCAGATTGTTTTGGGTCCCGGCCCAGAGTTGTGGGAGGTTCGCCTTCGTATGAACCTCCAGCGAGGCGCGGTAGGCCTGTACGGCCTGTGCCAATAAATCCGCAGCTTGCGCACCTTTGCTCCGCATTCCCTGATCCAATAGAGCGATACCCAGATTGTTCTGGGTCCTGGCCCAGTCCTGGGGCGAGTCAACCTTGGTAAAGACTTCCAAGGCCGTCCTGTAGGCTTCCGCTGCTTCAGCGAGGAATTCAGTCGCCTGAGTGCCGCTGGCCCGCTCGCCCGCGCGAAGGAAGGCGCTCCCCAGATTGTTTTGTGTCGAGGCCCAACTCTGGGGCTGGTCCGCCCTGGTTCGCACCTCCAATGCAGCCCGAAAGGCTTCGACTGCCTGGGCCAACAAGTCCAGTGCCTTTGCCCCGCCGCTCCGCACGCCCTGGCCGGTGAGAGCTTTACCCAGATTGCTCTGAGTC
The DNA here is from genome assembly GCA_049698655.1 of Occallatibacter sp. Classification (GTDB taxonomy): domain Bacteria; phylum Acidobacteriota; class Terriglobia; order Terriglobales; family Acidobacteriaceae; genus Telmatobacter. The sequence goes on from JBAVYF010000098.1 coordinate 1,513, forward strand.
TTTGCCCAGTCCTGAGGCATATCCGTTTTGGTTTGTACCTCCAATGCCGCCCGATAGGCTTCCACAGCATTGGCAAAGGATTCCATTGCCAGTGCACCTTTGCTCCGCTCGCCCTGATCCATGAGAGCGTTGCCCAGATCGGTCTGAGCCCTGGCCCAGTCCTCTCGCTCTTTCGGGACAGAGTACGCCTGCAGCAATCCCTGATAATCCTTAATCGATTGAGCCAATAGTGAGGAGCTTTCGCTGGCTTCGCCAACTTCGCCTTCATCCCGGCGCGCGTCTGCCAGGCGAAGCTCCGCCTCCAGCCAGATGCCGCGCAACGCAGAGTCTTCAGGGTACCGGCCATGTTCCGCGGCTGCCCGGACACGGGCCTGTTCAAGAATCTGGGTCGCCTGGTGGTACTGACTGTTCAGCTGGTAGGCCTCGGAGCTTTGGAACGACTTGTCAACGAGGTCACGCAGCTTGGCCCGACGCTCTTCGAGGAACTTCTTTTCGTCCTCGTCCATTGACTGGCCGATGTCATCAACAGCCTGGTTGAACAACTGAGCGGCAACGCCATAGTGCTTGAGCGCCAACTCAGAAAGAGCTTTCTGCTCCGTCGTGGCCTGATCCTTTCGCCGTTGAATCTCTTCAGCCCATTGCTGAACTTGCTTGTCGGCTTCCGCGATTCCAAAGCCGTTCGCCGTGGCCCATGCCGTCATGGCCACCGTCAGGTTGTCCGGCTTCTGGCCCTGCGCCGCAGCAAGTTCTCCCTTGAGTGCGCTAATCTCCTGGCTCTTGGCATTGCTTTGCACTGACAGCCGATGCAACATGGCCTCGATCTGCGCCGGGCCCAGCAGGGCGGGGGATCCCTTGGGGAGCAGTTGGATGATCACAGTGACCGGCAGTCCGGTCAATTGGCCGTCGGCCGGAGTGTAAACAACCAGATCATTGACACCGGTGATTTCGATGCGCAAACTACCGCGCTGCGCAGCTTCAGGAGAGACGAGAAGCAACGCCTGGCCAGTGCGATTAGTGGCATCACGGGCGTCAACGACTTTTTCTGAGCCGGAAACAAAGCTCAACGAGACACGCGCACCCTGAACAGGCTGGGCGGGGTCAACATGGGCATTGACGACAACCACTGGCAGTTGTTGCTGCGGGGCGTTGCTCGCAGGAGCGGCCCAGGCTCCCACAACGCCGAAACATACCAGAAATCCCAGGTACCAGACGGTCGGTTTCATACTAACCTTTCATCACCAGCGGTCAGCCAGATATTCATGAGATTGTCCCTTGTTAAGTCATCGGTTTTATGGCGTCATTCTACTCCCGCTCGGTCGGAGGCGCGGCGGAAATATTATTGCTTGTTCTCAACTGCCTAGGACAATCCAGGAGAACGCATCCCGCCAAGAGCGCGATTATCCAGATCATGCGGCACTGATGGCGATGATTAAACTCGACAAGACGCCGGTAACACCTATGCATTGGTAACAACCATGGCAACACCCGCAAGCCGACGGGAGTGGCAGCGCAAGGGCAAAAGAAACAGCACGGCAATCACCGCCTTCTTACTTCGCATTCCAGCGATCGGTATCTTTAAGCCGGCTTGTAACAAGGCTTTTTTGATGGTTTGGGATCGCTCCGAGCGTATGACCGCCCAATCGTCAGTTACCAGCTAGTTAACTGCCGAGTACGCCCCCGCAAACCGGAGCCGCCTGGGCGCGGTCCGCTGCCGGAAAGCTATTTGATGAATAACACGTGAATATATTCCCTGGCCTGGCGGAGCGTGGAACTCCCCCGCCGGGGCGTGTGGTAGGTTGATTGTGTGTCCACCACCAAAACACTAGCCGCGGGCCAAACTGAGCCTGCGCAGCCCGGTTCAAAGCGGCAGTTTACGTCCTGGCACGCCGCGACGGCCGCGCTGCTGGCCCTGGGTTATTCCGGCTATTATTTCTGCCGCTCCGATCTCTCCGTGGTGTTGCCGGATCTGATTTACGACATGGCGCGCCACGGCATGACAGCGAGCAGCGCACAGATTCGCCTGGGTTTCATTGCCTCGGTGGGCACCGTGGCGTATGCATTGGGCAAGTTCGTCTCCGGCGCGCTGGCCGACCTTGGCACCGGCCGCCGCAATTTCCTGGGCGGAATGGCCGGCTCTGTGGTTTTCACCATCATCTTTGCCATGAGCGGCGGATTTCCGATCTTCACGGCAGCATGGATCGGGAACCGGCTGTTCCAGTCGCAAGGGTGGGCAGGCCTGGTGCGGGTTTCGTCACGCTGGTTCTCCTACTCCACCTACGGCTCCGTGATGGCCGTGGTGAGCCTGAGTTTTCTGTTTGGAGACGCGACCTGCCGATGGATGATGAGCCAGTTGCTGGCTCACGGCGTGGGCTGGCGCGGCGTGTTCTTCTTCGCAGCGGGGGCGCTCACGGTCTTGATGCTGACCAATATGCTGCTGCTTCGCGAGGCGCCCGAGGAGCGCGGGTTGCCCGCGCCGGAAGTGAACCCGAGAAATGTCTACGCGGACAAAGAACACGCCGTCGGCGGAAAACGGGCGAGAGTAGGGGCGATCTTACGGCCATTGCTGACAAGCTTTGCTTTCTGGATGGTGTGTGTGCTGGCGTTTGGAACGACGATGCTGCGGGAGACGTTTAACTTGTGGACGCCAACGTATTTTGTCCAGTTCGCAGGGCTTACGACGAGCGCGGCAGCCAGCCGCAGCGCGCTCTTCCCTCTGTGCGGCGGCATCTCCGTGTTGCTGGTCGGCTTTCTGAGCGACAAACTCGGCCCCAACGGGCGCAACACCCTGATCGTGATGGGGATGACGGGCTGCACGGTGTGCCTGCTGCTGATGGGCCGCGTGCCCGACCACGGTGGAGGATGGGCGCCGACCGTCCTTGTTGGCCTCGTCGGCTTCATGTTGCTGGGGCCCTACTCGTATCTGGCCGGCGCCATGTCTCTTGACTTCGGGGGTCAGCGGGGGAGCGCCACGGCGGCGGGAATCATCGATGGATTTGGCTATTTGGCGGGGTGGCTCTCAGGCGTCACGGTGGCGCGGATCGCCGTTGCCTTCGGCTGGAGCAGCGCATTTCTCTGCCTTGCCGTGGTTTCGCTCCTCACTGCGCTGGTGGGGCTGGTGTTAGCGGTACATCACAGAAAACTCAGTATCCAGAATGTTGGATGAGGCAGGTGGTAAACAAAATCAGCAAGTTAGCTTCCGCTTCGCGGAAATCGCGAGTTCGCGAGTTGGCGCGAGTTCATTCCAGCCGTAACGCGAGATGGTGAGTCAGACTGCTCTTAACCCCTGATCTCTATTCCCTATTCCCTGTTCCCTGCCTTTTTAACTCGGCTGTCTTGGCCGGAAGTGGCAGGTTCCGCCGGCCAGCACCGGGGTCCAGATGGAGGGATCGGCGGGCTGCTCGCTGGAACCGAGGAAGAGGATGCCGTCGGGGGCGAGCAGCCTGTGGATGCCGGCCAGCAGGGTCTTGCGCGTCTCCTGCGAGAAGTAGAGCATGACGTTGCGCAGGAAGATGACGTCGAAATGATCGTCGGCGCGGTTGAAGGGCAGCGGCGATGAGCAGAGGTTGGCCTGGCGGAAGTTGCACATGCTGCGAATCTCGGGCTTGATGGACCAATCTTCGCCCACATGATCGAAGTAGCGGACGATGAAGCGGGCGGGCAGGCCGCGGTTCATCTCGATGCGGTGATAGCAGGCGGCCTGGGCGCGACCCACCACCTCGGCGCAGATGTCGGTGCCATCGATGCGGATATTCCAGCCGGAGAGCAAAGGAAAGTGCTCGATGATGAGCATGGCCAGGCTGTAGGCCTCTTGGCCGGTGGAGCAGGCCGCGCTCCAGAAGCGCAAGGCGCGAACGGGCCGGCGGGTCTCGATCAGTTTGGGCAGCAGCTCAGTGCGCAACAACTCGAAGGGCCGGCCGTCGCGGAAGAAGCTGGTCTCGTTGATGGTCATGGCTTCGGCGATGGAGCGTTCGAGCAGCGGATCCCTTCTGAGCTTGAGGTGGTGAACGAGATCTTCCAACTGAGTCATGCCCTGGTTGCGCAACAGCCTGGTGAGGCGGGTCTCGAAGAGGTAATCGCGCGACGGATCGAGGACGTTTTGCGAGAGGCTGAAGACGAGTTGGCGAAGATAGCCGTAGTCGACGCTGGAGGAGGTTTGCATGACTAGGCCACCGATTCCCTAAGCTCGCGCGCTTCCGCGTGGGTCCGGCCGGCAAGCCGGAGAATTTCAGCAGCGATGGCGGTGAGGGGCAGCACCTTGTGCGCCAATCCCGCACGGGTGACGGCGCCGGGCATTCCCCACACGGCGCTGGTGGCCTGGTCCTGAGCCAGAACACTGCCGCCGTGCTCGCGGATGAGGCGCGCACCCAACATTCCGTCCGAACCCATGCCGGTGAGCACCACGGCCAGCACGCCCGCGCCGTAGACCGCAACCGCGGAGCGAAAGAGCACATCGACAGCGGGGCGGCAATGATTTTCAGGCGGGCTCTGGCTCAGGTGCAGCGTGGCCGGCAGGCCGGTGCGTGCGCCGGCAAGCACCTCCATGTGCCAATTGCCTTTGGCAATGCAGATGGTCCCGGGGCGCACCGGGTCACCCTCGACGGCCTCACGCACCCGCAACGGACAGCGGCCGTTCAGCCGTTCGGCAAACAGCCTGGTGAACAGCTCCGGCATGTGCTGCACGATCAGGACCGGAAGGGGGAAGTTAGCGGGCAGCTCCGGCAGCAGAATATCGAGGGCCGCAGGGCCGCCGGTGGAGACGCCGATGACCAGCGCCACCGGGATTGACGTGACCGGCTGTGAGTTGAACGGCGCCATGGGCGCGGGCAGCGGAGCGCGCGCTGAGCCGGGGAAGGCCGGCTGCGGCAGGCTGGTGAGAGCATGAATCCTGGGAATCAGATCCTGGGAAAGCGCCCGCATGGCCGCCTCGCGGCCGGATTGCCCGGCCGGCTTGGCCACATAGTCGGAAGCTCCGCACGCCAGGGCCTCGATGGTCACTTTGGCGCCGCGCTGGGTGAGCGAACTGCACATGATGACCGGCATTCTGTGCCCCCGCGCGCGCAGCTTCCTGAGCGTAACCAATCCGTCCATCACCGGCATCTCCACATCCAGCAACACCAGGTCGGGGCGAAGGGTTTCAATGGCGCTCAAGGCTGCTTCGCCATCGGCCGCCGTGCCGGCCACTTCCAGGGCGGCATCGGAGCACACAACCGAGCGCAGCAGGCTCCGCATCACTGCCGAGTCGTCCGCAATCAAAATTCGGGTCCGATGGCCGGAGGCCATGCTTCAGGCCTCCACCAGGCCAAGCATGGCCAGTTTTTCCGTCAGTGCCTCGTCGTCGAAGGGCTTCATCAGGTACTCGTCGGCGCCGGCATCGAGGGCGCGGAGGATGAAGTCGTTTTCGGCCTCGGTGGTCACCATCAGGACTTTGACGTCGCCATAACCCTCCGCCCGCAACTGCTTGAGCAGGTCCAGCCCGTCCATCACCGGCATGTTCCAGTCCACGAGCGCGAGATCGAAGGGCGGGCGCGACTTCAACTGATCCATGCCGGCATGTCCATCGGCGGCTTCCTCGCACTCGATTCCCTTTTCTTCGAGCAGGCCGCGCAGATAACCCCTCACGAAGCGGGAATCATCGACAATCAAAGCTCGCATGGTCACCTCCAGACAGATACCGCCCTGAGCCGGCTGAAGCTAAGCGGCCCGGGCTGCGCTCAGCCGCATGGGGTCCAGCCGCTCGGGGTCCAGCATGACAAGCAGGCTGTCTTTGAGCTTGTAAGCGCCGACAAATAAGGCTCTCCGGCGCTCGTCCAAAATTGAGGGGTTGGGCTCGTGGTCGGCCGAAGAGACCGTCAGCACCTCGCCGACCGCGTCCACCAGCAAACCAAAAATTCCGCCGGCGCTCTCCAGCACCAAAAGATCCTGCCGGCCCTCCCTGGGCGGCAGATCCAGCAACTGGCGCAGGCTTACCGTGGTGAGCACGTCGCCGCGATAGTGAACCAATCCGCCCACAAAGACCGGCGCCAGCGGAACCGGCTGCGGCCGGGCCGCGCCGACAATCTCCAGAATGTGGGTGATGGGCACGCCAAAGATCGCGCTTCCCAGGCGCACCGTGCACATCTCCACCAGCGTCGCCGCCGGCGCTTTTTCCTTGCGACGCAATGCAACTGCTGATGTGCTCATGCCACCGTCTCCCCAATCTGGCTCCACTCGGCAGGCGCCTGCTCCCCGGCGGGCAGCGGGGCCACGGCCCCCAGGTCTACCACGCCGGTAACGCGGCTCTTGAGCAGCGTGACCCCGCCGGTGCGCTGCGTGGTGCCGGACCCGAAGAGGTCGCCGCCGGCAGCCACATCGAGCACATGGGAAACCGCAATGCCCACATGCCGATTGCCCTCGCGGCAAACCACCACAATGATTTGCTGTTCGGAACTGCCTTGCGCCTGAGAGTTGCCATCGACCGCGGCCAGCACGCCGCCGGAGTCCTCCACCGGCAGCAGTTGCCCCTCGAAGTTGAGCACCGGCCGGTAGCCGATGTACTCGATGCGCGAGAGCGGCAACTGCTCGATGCGCAACACGTCGGCCAACGGCACCGCGGCCTGGCGGCCGGCCGCCTCCACCAGCAAGTACTCGAGGGCCCCGGCGGCGCCGGCTTCGGTTTCGCTTTCGCCCGCTCGGGCAGCCTCTTCTTCGCACAGGTTCACCCCGGCCTTCAGGGCGATCGACCCTGGGTCGAGAATCAGCGCCAGGTCGGCGTTGCCCAGCACGGTTGCTCCGGAAAAAAGTCCGATGCCCTTCAGTACCGCGGAGAGCGGCTTGACGACGATCTCCTCCGGATCCGCGAGCCCGTCCACCACCAGGCCGAAGCGGCGGCCGTCGGCGTCCAGAACGGCGATGAAGTTGTCCCGCTCGGCGGCGGTTTTATGCTCGCCGCCGGGCATCAGCAGCCGGTCGAGAAAGACCAGCGGCAGCAGCTTGCCGCGCAACCGGAAGAGAGGCGCGTTCTCGATCCACTCGATAGCCGCCGCGGCCTGCTCGGGGGGAATGTGCACCAGCTCCGACAGCGCGCCCTGGGGCAGCGCAAAGCTCTGATTGATGCTGCGCACGATCAGCGCGGGGATGATGGCCAAGGTGAGCGGAATCCTCATGCGGAGCGTGGTTCCCTTGCCCGTCCGAGAGTCGATCTCGACCTTGCCGCCGATCTTCTCGACATTCGTCCGGACCACATCCATGCCCACGCCCCGGCCGCTGACGTTGGTGACGGCCGCGGCGGTGGAGAAGCCGGGAAGGAAGATCAGTTGCAACAGTTCGCGCTCCGCCAGATGGGCCACACGGTCCGCGGTGATCAGGCCGCGTTCGACGGCCTTCTGGCGCACCTTTTCAACATTGATGCCGGCGCCGTCGTCGGAGACCTCGATGACGACGTGGCTGCCCTCCTGGCTGGCCTTCAGCTTCAGCGTTCCTTCCGGGTCCTTGCCTGCAGCCTGGCGCGCCTCGGGCGATTCGATGC
>JBAVYF010000099.1:0-9008 GCA_049698655.1 Occallatibacter sp.
GGATAAGGCGGAAGAATTGGTGGATCCATGCTTTTTCTCCGCCTCGGCGCCCTCTGCCGGCGCCGCCGGTGCAGTGGTTTCGCTTATGACTGAGGCCACGGCTTTTGAGCACGAGAAGATGGAACAGGCAGCCGCGCCGGCGCCGCCGAGATTTGCGGAGTTGTCTGAGGAGCCGGCGTTGTCGCTCATCATGGAAGCCAGCGAAGAGGAGCAGCCGGATCTGGAAAAGCCTGCCTTCCTGCGCCGGCTCCAGTTTTAGGGCACGGGTTCCGTTTTGGATTGAACCTTGGAGGATGTATAGTGCAATATAGCTCTACAAATGCCAGGGTTCCTTTCGCACCGGCCGGCTGGTGCGCCTGGTGGAGAGTTGGCTTAATCCGCAACAGAGACCGTAACTTGTTTGCGGAGTGGCCGATGAGAGTGATGTTCCATCGCCGCCGTTCGTTGGCAGTGCAAGGAAGTGGCGTTTTTCGTTTGGAAATTGCCATTTTGCACTGAGTTGGCGAGTTTGGCCCCAGGGGTAGCCGTCCCAGGAACGGCATGATGAATGGCATGGAATGCGCCTCCGCGTGGGAGACGCTGGACGACACTCTGATAGGAGAGAGGATACCGGCAGGATGAATTTCTCCCGCGTTTGGGCATGTGCATTGGTTCTAATCGGATTCGGCATTGGCGCCGGGTTCGCGGCGGCGCTGGACGCCCCGCATACGCTGCACCACGCCAAGACAACCACCCCCCATCTGACAGAGCCGCATCGCGGTGCAAGCCATCACGCCGCGGCGGGAAGAGCCGCTAGGCCGGCAGCCCGGAGATCCACAACCGCTCATGCCGGGACGGCTCACTCCAGCGCCACCCATGCTGCGCCCGCTCGGCAGCAAGCCCACATGACCACCAGAGGCAGCTCCAGAGCCAGCGCGCGCCGCACCGCCGTCTCCTCGCGCCGCCATCATCGCTTCTATGAGCGCTTCACCGCCAGTTCCTTTGCCAAGGGAGACATCTTCGCGGACGACGTGACGGCTGGCGAGGACCCTGTGGTCCGTCAGGCCGCCCTCGACGCTATGGGCGACATGAACGGCACCGCCGTGGTCATCGACCCCTCCAACGGCCGCATCCTGGCCATGGTCAACCAGAAGCTGGCCCTCTCACCGGGCGCTGAGCCCTGCTCCACCATCAAGCTGACCGTTGCGCTGGCTGCGCTCTCCGAAGGCCTGGTCACGCGTGACACGCCGGTCAAGCTGGCCGGTTTCCGCATGAACATGACCCAGGCGCTGGCCAAGAGCAATAACCTCTACTTCGAGGAACTGGGCCGGGAACTGGGCTTCGAGCGCGTTCGCCACTACGCCAATCAGTTCGGTCTGGGCGAGTTGGCCGGCTACAACATCGAAGGCGAACAACTGGGCGTCTATCCGGATCAGGAGCTGCCCGCCTCCCAGGGCGGCGTGGGCCGCATGTGCAGCTTCGGCCAGGGCGTTTCGCTAACCCCGCTGCAACTCGGCGCCTTTGTGGCTGCCCTCGCCAACGGCGGTACCCTCTACTATCTCCAGCATCCGGCCACTCCGGAAGAGGCCGGCAAACTCGAACCCAGGGTCAAGCGCACCCTGGATATCGCCCGCTTCGTTCCCGACTTGCAGGATGGCATGGCTGGCGCGGTTGAGTACGGAACCGCCCGGCGTCTGCGCGCCAACTTCCACGAACTGCCTGTCTTCGGCAAGACCGGAACCTGCTCGGATAATGGCACTCGCTACGGCTGGTTCGCCTCCTGGTCCGATTCGCCGCAAGGCAGTCTGGTCACGGTCTTCTTCCTCGAAGGCGGACGCCCCACCTTCGGCCCGCGCGCCGCCGAGTTGACCGGCGAGTTCTACCAGAATCTCTGGGACAGCAACTGGTTCGCCTCCAAGGGCTTGCAGGACGCAGCTTCGATTCCGGCAGCATCCTCCACCGAGCAGGCGCAGCCGTAGAGCTTTCTCAAAGCTGTTCATTACAGAGCCAAATCGAGAGGCCGCCTTCAGGCGGCCTCTTCTGCATCACCGGCAGGAATCCTCCCGCTTGCAACGAATTGTCGTCTGAATCATCGAATAGAGCGAGACCTACTACGGTTCCTGTCTGCGGCTGGCGAGCATCAGGAATCTGCGCGGTCTGATTTCCCCGCAAGCAACGACTGGACTCTCCAAATGGCTCTGCCGGAACACATCTTGATCATGTACGGCTACCTGCTGCTCTTTTCCTGGGTTCTTGTGGAGCAACTGGGTTTACCGCTTCCCGCCGCGCCGGTGCTATTGGCCGCCGGGGCGCTTTCGGCCGAGGGCCAGCTCAGTTTCCCCTTCGCCTTGCTGGCCGGATTGGCCGCCGCGCTCGTGGCAGACAGCGCCTGGTTTCTCATCGGCCGCCGCTACGGGCACCATGTGCTCCGTATCCTCTGTAAGCTCTCGCTCGAACCTACGACCTGCGTCCGCCGCACCCAGGACTCCTTCGGCCGCCGCCGCGCCATTACGCTCATGATTGCCAAATTTGTGCCGGGACTGTCCACGCTGGCGCCGCCGGTTGCAGGGCAATATGGAATGGGTTACTGGCCATTTTTACTTTTCGACGGCATTGGCGCATTGGCTTGGGTTGGTGCTTTGCTGGCCGCTGGCCGCTTCTTCGGCAACCTGCTCCAACACAACCCCAGCCTGCTCAACTGGGTGGGCCGCTTCTCCGGTGTGCTGCTGCTCCTGGTCACTTTGGGCTTCTTCGTGGGCCGCCTTGTCCGCCGCCGCATGATCCTGAGAAAGCTGGTTGCCGCCCGCCTTGAACCTGAAGAACTGAAGCGCCAGCTCGATGATGGCGAGCAAGTCTACATCGTGGATCTGCGCCATCCCCTGGAACTCGATCCGGACCCCTTCACGCTGCCCGGCGCGCTTCACTTTGCCCCCGACGACCTGACCGCGCGCCACCATGAAATTCCCCGCGACCGCGACATCGTCCTCTTCTGCGATTGTCCCGACGAAGCCACCGCCGCCAAAACCGCCCTCACCCTCTTCCGGCTGGGCATCGAGCGCGTGCGCCCCCTGCGTGGCGGCTACGACGAGTGGAAGCGCCTCGGCTTCCCGCTGGATTCCGTGGCGCAAGCTTTACCCGCTGCGGACTAAGGCATAATGATCTCTATGGAAGAGCAAACGATAGACGAGTTCACGCCAATATCTCCGACCGCCGAACGTGTGGCGGCAAGAGCAATGGTTCTATCAGCCGTTTCCCGTAGGCATTCCGGCGTATTCCCTCCCGGAGGGAGCGAAGGATAATAGCCCAGGACAAGCGAAGCGCAGTCCTGGGTCAGCCAGCCAGAAAAATGTTGCGCCCCGTAGGGGCGCTGCGAAAACGCAGATTCAAATTTCTTGCTTCGCGCTGATATGATGCTTGACAATACGGGTTTACCATTCAGCCCATGAATGGAGAGAGGAATCCGAATGTCGGTAGCCATCGATATTTCCTATCCGGGAATCGCCGTCATATCGCTTGTTTTCGCGGGAATTGGTTTATACATCAAAACGTACGTGACGAAAAAGGCCGAAAATCTCGCCACACGCGAAGATGTGGCTGCGATCACTCAAACAACGAAATCGATTGAGGCGAAAATCTCAGATGAATTCTGGAATAAACAAAAGCGATGGGAACTGAAACGTGAAGTGCTTTTCGAAGCAGCGAAAAGATTGGCGGAAGTCGATGATGCGTTGAGTTATCTGACCTCGGTCTATCAGTATGCCCATCAGCATCCAACAATGAACTTGAGTGATAATCAGAGCAAAGTTCGAGAGAGATGGATTAAGGCTACAGCGTCAATCGATGAAACAAAACTGCTCGTAGAAATAGTCTGCGGTAGCGAAACTATATCGGCGTTCGAGAACTTTGTCCCTCTTGCGCAGAGAATAGCTGTAGAGGTCATAGGGAAGGATCCTGAAGCTTTCGCTAAATCAAAAGAGAGTTTCTTCGAGAACCTCATCGTTGCGAAAGCCGCAATTCGCAAGGAACTGGGTTTTGATGAGACGAGGCGCACATGAGTAATGGCAAGGTCTGGGTTCTTTGGATAGTTGGCGCGATTCAGATTGTTTGTTCGTTTATGACGTGGAAGGACGACATGGCGAGTTCACTTCACTTCGCAGTTGGGATAATTGCGTTCTTCGTGGCTGATTTATATCGGAGGCAGGCGTGAAATCCACAAATCATAATCGACCCCTACTCGTCGGAGACCTGCCCCGTTAAGCTAAAGAGTTGTACGCGGCCCATGCCGCCCCAGGAGCACCCATGCCCTACGACGATCTGCGCGACTGGATCAAAACCCTGGAACAGCACGGCGAACTGAAGCGCATCCGTGAAGAAGTCTCCCCGGAGCTGGAAATCACCGAGATCACCGATCGCGTCTCCAAGAGCGGCGGCCCTGCTCTGCTCTTCGAAAACGTAAAGGGCCATCCCGGCCACCAGGTCTTCATCAACCAGTTCGGCAGCGAGCGCCGCATGGCCCTGGCTCTCGGCGTTGATAATCTCGATGCCATCGCCGGCCGCATCACCGCCCTCCTCAATCTCAAGGCCCCCGAAGGCTTTCTCGACAAACTCAAAATGCTCCCGCAGTTGGGTGAGCTGGCCAGCGCCTTCCCCAAAACCGTCAGCGCCAAAAACGCCCCCTGCAAGGAGATGATTCGCCGCGACCAATTCAACCTCAACTACTTTCCCATCCTCAAGTGCTGGCCCCACGACGGCGGCCGCTTCATCACCCTCCCCTGCGTCGTCACCCGCGACCCGCGCACCGGCAAGCGCAACATCGGCATGTATAGGATGCAGGTCTACGACGGACAGACCACCGGGATGCACTGGCAACGCCAGAAAGTCGCCGCCGAACACTATCGCGAAGCGATTCGGAATGCGGTTTCGGCCAACGAACTCAACCAAAACCAGTACGGCCCGAAGGGCGCCAGCGTAGCCGCCATGGCCGAATCAGCCGGCGGCGCCTGCGCCATCCCCGACGGTCCTATCGGCGGCCTGCCTCAAGTCGCGCTCGGCAATCTCAAAGGCTCGCGCCTAGAAGTAGCCGTAGCCATCGGCACCGATCCCGCCACCACCTTCGCCGCCATCGTCCCCGCCCCGCCCGAGGTCGAGGAGTATCTCATCGCCGGCTTCCTGCGCGGCGCACCCGTCGAAATCGTCCAATGTGAAACCGTCGATCTCCAGGTCCCCGCCCACGCCGAAATCGTCCTAGAAGGCTACGTCGAGCTGGGCGAGTTGCGCGCCGAGGGCCCCTTCGGCGACCACACCGGCTTCTACACCCTCGCCGACCAATACCCCGTCTTCCATCTCACCTGCATCACCCATCGCCGCAACCCCATCTACGCCGCAACCATCGTCGGCGCTCCGCCCATGGAAGACGCTTGGATGGGCAAGGCCGTCGAGCGCATCTTCCTCCCCGCCATGAAAATGCAAATCTCCGAGTTAGTCGACATTCACCTGCCCGTCGAAGCCGTCTTTCATAACTTGATGTTAGTCTCCATTCGCAAGAGTTATCCCGGCCATGCGCGCAAGGTCATGAACGCCATCTGGTCCCTCGGCCAGGCCATGTTCACCAAAATCATCATCGTCGTCGACGAGGACTGCGACGTGCAAAACATCCCCGAGGTCGTTCTGCGCGTGGCCAACAACATCGACCCCGAGCGCGACATCCAATTCACCCTCGGCCCCATCGACTCGCTCGACCACGCCTCCCGCCTGCCAAACTACGGCTCCAAGATGGGCATCGACGCCACAAGAAAATGGAAGGCCGAAGGCTTCACCCGCCCCTGGCCCGCCATGATAGAAATGGACCGCGCCACCAAAGCAAAAGTCGATGCAATCTGGGCTAAGCTGGGACTGTGACGCTGAGGCTTTAACTACTTCAAAAACATCGAGATTGAGGGCATGAGAGGTGGTGCGATCTCTGTTTTGCCGGTATTTGGGAGAGATTGACAATTGCGCCGAGGCATTCGGCGTTGGATTTAAGAAACGTGAAGCGAGGAGTATTGTCGTTAGGGGTCTAGACTACTCATGGGAAGATGACAAGAGATATGAGCGAATGGAAAACCGTTGCGTGGACGCAATTCCTCACGGCCAGGAACGACTTGCTTGCGCAATATGATCAGGCCATCGTGCATGCGAGGGAACAGACGGTAATCACTCACCATGGTGTCGTCGCCGAAGCTGCGGTACGCGCGTGGCTGGAAAGATTCCTGCCCAAGCGGTACGGAGTGACCTCTGGGTTTATCAAATCCCAAGATCCTAAAGCAGCAATGACATCGCACTTTGACGTCATCATCTACGACCAGATGGAAGCACCGATTCTCTGGACCGAGGCAAATACAGACAAATCTGAGAAGGGACTAAGTCGCGTCATCTCAGCAGAGCACGTCCGAGCAATTATCGAAGTCAAGTCAGCATTAAACCGAAAAACACTGCGGGAAGCATCAGAAAAGTTAAATCAGCTCCAACCGCTGTTGGTGGGGGTAAACGGTATTGGCGAACGCTACCCTAAGTTTCTACCCGGTAACGCCGTCTTATCAATGCTCTTTTTTGAATTGCGAACTGCAGATGCGGCGGATCAAGAGGTCTTAAATCTAGTTCGAGATCTCGAATTTCATCGATTCTTTTACGGCCCCGTGGTTTTGCGAGGGGAAGGCATTGATTCTGACTATACGGCCATCTTCAAGAGGCTCCGATCCAACGAACCTGTGGATCAAATTTGGATAGAGAAAGGCTTACTTCATCAATCCGCGATGTCATGCTCTAGAGAATCGGCTCTCGGCCACATCCTCGCATTGCTCACGTGGAGCGATGTTCATTTCTCGGACTTCGCCTTTGACTTGCTCGCTCTTCTTAATGGGACTTTCAGTCCTGGCTTCGTTTCTAGCTTCCATGGCCTTGACTTCAGAGGCATCGAGTCTTGAATGACAAAGTAGTTCGCTTAAGGGGAGGCGGGAGGCATAGGTCTGACCATCCACAAATCAATGGGTGCCCCAGGTCCGGGGTCCCCACGGACAGGTCTTCGTCCGTGGGGTGGAGATCCGGATTTTCGGACCTGGGATCCGCGAACCTCAACCCGCCAGTCCGAGGGCTTTTCTCATCCCAAAATTTTCAATTTTTCAAACCACTTATTTCCTTTTCATATTCACTTTTTATGCCATTTAAACCTCGCCTTTTTGCCGCCCAAAATCTCTTAGAAAAAGACCAAATCATTTGCAGTTAATTAAGTAGTAAACTCGCAATTAAACCCCGCAGAATGAATATGTTCCACGTGAAACAATTTAGGCAAATTCGGCGGGTGGCTTAGGTCCGACTATCCACAAATGAATGGGTGCTCCAGGTCCGGGGCCCCCACGGACAGGTCTTCGTCCGTGGGGTGGAGATCCGGATTTTCAGACCTGGGAGACCACAAACCTCAAGTCTTCAATGCGCATCCCGGCTCCTCCTCCCACTTGCAGATAATTTCCCCTTCGGCGCGCACAATGAAAACATGACTCCGCTCTCCACCATGCTGCTTTTCTTCTCCCGGAGGGAGGAAAAGAAAATAGCCCAGCATGGAGCGCAGCGGAATGCTGGGAATACCGGACACAATGCTGTTGCGTCCCGTAGGGCCGCAGAGAAACTCGTTTCGCCCTTGCCAGAGCAATTTATGGCATTCCCGGTCCAATCTGTCAGTATGTCCCCGGTCTGATCTGTCAGGTGTCTTTCCGGTCCGTACCACCGTCCGTACCCCCCACCCCCCTCCAATATTTTTCTCAGCCCTGTTTTTCTTGCATATATTTATTGGTGAATCGATAGAACCGCGACGAACCAATCCAAAATCAACAACTTCCGCAAACGCATCTCGCAGAATCACCTAATCGTGATTCTGTGGATAAGATCAGCATGGTTGACAATAACCTCATGGATTCCATCCGCATCGACAAATGGCTCTGGGCGGCGCGCTTCTTCAAGACGCGTGCGCTGGCCTCGAAGGCCTGTGACTTGGGTCGCATTATGTCCAACGGGCATGAGGCCAAGCCCTCCCGCGAGGTCCATGTCGGCGACCATCTCGAAGTGAAGAACGAAGGCGGAGACTTTCAGATTGAAGTTCTGACGCTGAGCCAGATGCGCGGCCCGGCGGCGGTGGCGCAAACGCTCTATCGCGAAAGCGAGGCCAGCATTGCGGCGCGGGCTAAGGCAGCCGCCGAGCGCAAGGCGATGCAGCAGTTCGCGCCCTTGCCCGAACGGCGCCCCTCCAAGCGCGACCGTCGGCGCATCATCCAGTTTCGCGGCGGAGCGTAACCCTAAACCCTGATCTCTGTCCTTTTTACGCTTCATGCGCAGTAGGCACATGCGGCATCGGCATCTGTAAACAACATCAGCAGGTAGGCGCGCAGTTTCATCGAGTACTGCTCGAGAATACCTGTTGTCCGCCCACAAAGCTCTCTCGCACAACCGTGTGCAGGAGATCGGGCGCATCCACGGTATAGAGGTCGCGGTCCACCAGGATGAAGTCTGCATCGTAGCCGGGCGCGAGCTTGCCCTTGCGCATCTCGGCGAACTCGGCAAAGGCCGAGCCCTGGGTGTAGGCGTAGAGCGCCTGGCCGCGAGTGAGTTTGTTCTCCGGGAAGTACTCCTTTGTACCGGCCTCATTCCTGCGAGTAACGGCAGCGTACAGCCCGCGGAACGGCGTGATCGGTTCCACCGGGTAGTCGGTGCCGAAGGCCAGCGCAACCCCGGCGTCGAGGAACGCCTTCCAGGCGTATGAATAGGCCGCGCGCTTCGGCCCCAGCCGGTCT
The DNA here is from genome assembly GCA_049698655.1 of Occallatibacter sp. Classification (GTDB taxonomy): domain Bacteria; phylum Acidobacteriota; class Terriglobia; order Terriglobales; family Acidobacteriaceae; genus Telmatobacter. The sequence goes on from JBAVYF010000099.1 coordinate 8,799, forward strand.
TCGGCCCAGTTCATGTCGGTGAGCAAGTGGCTAGGCTGCATGGAGGCGATGATGCCCAGCTTGGCGAAGCGCGGAATGTCTGCCGGATCGACCACCTGGGCGTGCTCGATTCGGTCGCGCGCACCGCTGGCGACTCTCAGGTGACAGTTCGGGGTCCGGTTGAGCGGCTCGTGTTGCACATTGTCCGGGCAGGGGCCGACAGGTTGTTCG
>JBAVYF010000100.1:0-3599 GCA_049698655.1 Occallatibacter sp.
ATTCATTAACGTCCTCCAAAGGGAGCTGGAACATGAAAATGCGCACGGGACCCGAAGAAGCACTGCGCTGCTCGTTCTGTCACAAGTTGCAGGACGCCGTGGCCAAGCTGATCTCGTCGCCCAGCGACTACCCTCGCGCCTACATCTGCGATGAGTGCGTGGCCGTTTGCAACTCGATCCTCGAGGACGACCGCGGCGCAGATGCCGCCCATCCGGCCAACGCCGCCGGCCACCTGCCCAAGCCGCAGGAGGTGAAGAGCTTTCTCGACGACTACGTGATCGGCCAGGATCAGACCAAGAAGAAGCTCGCCGTAGCAGTCTACAACCATTACAAGCGCATCCAGATGAACCGCATGCGCAACAACGAAGTCGAGCTGACCAAGAGCAACATCCTGCTCATCGGCCCCACCGGCTCAGGTAAAACGCTGCTGGCCCACACCCTGGCCAAGATGCTCGACGTACCCTTCGCCATCGTGGACGCCACCACCCTCACCGAGGCCGGCTACGTGGGCGAGGATGTGGAGAATATCATCCTCAAGCTGCTGCAGGCCGCTGACGGCGACGTGACCCGCGCCCAGCAGGGCATCATTTACATTGACGAGATCGACAAGATCGGCCGCAAGGACGAGAATCCCTCCATCACCCGCGATGTCAGCGGCGAGGGCGTGCAGCAGGCTCTGCTCAAGATTCTCGAAGGCACCGTGGCCAACGTGCCGCCGCAGGGCGGACGCAAGCACCCGCACCAGGAGTTCACCGCCGTCGATACCACCAACATCCTGTTCATTTGCGGCGGGGCATTTGTGGGCCTAGAGCGCGTGGTGGGCCGCCGCGTGGGCCAGAAGGCGCTGGGCTTCAAGTCCATCGACGCCGAAGCCGATGCCGCAACCACCCGTTCCCATCGCGACACCGAACTGCTGCGCCGCACCGAGCCGCAGGATTTAATCAAGTACGGCCTCATCCCAGAGTTTGTCGGCCGCCTGCCGGTCGTGGGCGTGCTCGACGAGCTGGACGAAGCGGCGCTGATCGAGATTCTCACCAAGCCGCGCAACGCCATCCTCAAGCAGTATCAGAGGCTGTTTGAATTCGAGAACGTTCGCCTGCACTTCACCCAGGAGGCCGCCGCCGCCATCGCCCGCGAGGCGTTGGCCCGCAAGATTGGCGCGCGCGGCCTGCGCATGATCCTCGAAGAGCTGATGCTCGACCTGATGTACCACCTGCCCAACAACAAGCGCGTCCGCGATCTGGAAATCACCAGCGACATGGTCGAGCGCCGCGATCTGTCGTTGTGCTTGCTGGAAAAGGCAGGTTGAGAAATTATCTTAGGTAACTGAAACTTAATGAGCCCCTTCTGCCTAACGGTGAAGGGGCTCATTGCTTATACAGAGCAAGGTGCGTCAGTCGGGTGCCCCACACTCGCGGAGAAGTAGTTCTTGCCATTAGTGGCATGTCGCAGAGACAACGTTACTGCGGATGCGGCGGGTCGGATCGGAATATTTCCACTGGATCTGCCCAAGTTGCTCCATGATGCGGCCGACTCGGGCTAACAGGCCCAATGGCTACCTTCTCGGCTCATACCGCATCGCCACCGCCCCCGAGCCGAACTCCAGCCGGCTCACGAGCTTCAAGTCGATACGCTTCGATAGCCCCGCGAACAACGTCGGCCCGTGGCCCGCTAGCCTGGGGTGCACCACGAACTCGTACTCATCGATCAATCCCAGCTCCGCCAACGCGAGCGGGAGCTTTACGCCTCCCACGAACAGTCCCTTACCCGACTCCCGCTTGAGCTGCTGAACGGCCGTCCCTAGATCCCCGCGCACTAGCTCCGCATTCCAATCGACCCAGTCCAGGGTGCTCGATACGACGTACTTCTTTGCCGCGTCGATCGTCCGGGCGAAGGGTTCCATCCAATCAGGCCTCGCTCCTGTCCGCGCCGGCGGCCGCCACGCTGCCTCCATCATTTCGTAAGTCACCCGGCCAAAGAGGAGAGCATCGGCCTGGTCGAGGTTTTCCGCCGCGTGACGATGCAACTCTCCGTCCGGTGGTATTACACGATGATCGCAGCACCCGTCCAATGTGACGTTGATGGAATACCGAAGGGGTCGCATTACGGAAGAGTACCGCCGATGGGGTAGATTGGCAACATTCGCCCGTTTCAGGGCTGGGAGCATTCGCGTAACGCATGACAATGACAATTTGAGAGCTGCTAGTGGCATTCGACAGGGACAACGTTACTGCGGATGCGGCGGGTCGGATCGGAATATTTCCACCGGCTCGGCTTAGCGTTCGTTGAGTTGGCGTTGATATAGCGGCGAAGTTTGCGGGCCAGATCCTTCACGCTGGTAAAGATTCCGTGAGCAATCACGAGGATCAACTCAGTGGAAATAGCCACACTGATATTGACGCATCTCAGCTGGTAACGTTTACTCTGCGACACACTACTAGTGTCCTGAGTCTAAACTAATTGTCATAAATAGGAGGGCTTTCAGCATCGAATACAGTAGAGGGTATCGATGCGTACAGGTCGTCCAGTAGCGGTTGTAACGGTCACTGCCGAGCAGCGGTTGGAACTTGAGACTTGGAGCCGGCGGCCCAAGACCGCGCAGGCTCTGGCCATGCGTTCGCGGATTATTTTGCTCGCCACGCAGGGCGGGAGCAACAAGTCGATCGCGCTGAAGCTTTCAACCACCCCACATACGGTGGGTAAGTGGAGGAAGCGCTTTGCCAGCGCAGGCAACGACGGCCTTCTGGACGAACCGCGTCCAGGCACCTCGCGCAAGTTGAGCGACAAGCAGGTTGAGTTGGTGTTGGCGCGCACGCTGGAGAGCCAGCCTGAGGCCGCCACGCATTGGTCGACCCGCGATATGGCCAAGGCCTGCGGGCTGAGTCAGTCGAGCATCAGCCGCATCTGGCGCGCCTTTTCTCTGGCACCCCATCGCAGTGAGACCTTCAAGCTTTCCCGCGACCCGCTGTTCATCGAGAAGGTGCGCGACATTGTCGGCCTGTATCTTGACCCGCCCGACCGCGCCTTAGTGTTATGCGTGGACGAGAAGTCTCAGATACAGGCGCTGGATAGAACCGCGCCGCTGTTGCCCATGCGTCCTGGGCAGATCGAACGCCGTACGCACGATTATGCGCGTCACGGCACCACCAGCCTGTTTGCCGCGCTCGACACCAAGTCAGGTGAATTGATCGGACAGACGCAGCGCCGCCATCGCTCGGTCGAGTTCCGCAACTTCCTCGACACCATCGAGGAGAACGTTCCGCCCAACTTAGATGTCCACCTGATTCTGGATAACTACGGAACTCACAAAACGCAACTGATCCGCGACTGGCTGGCGAAAAGACCGCGATTCCACCTGCACTTTACGCCCACTTCGGCCAGTTGGCTCAACCTGGTCGAACGATGGTTTGCACAACTGACTGACAAGCAACTCCGTCGCGGCGTACACCGCTCAACAAAAGAACTGGAATCGGCTATCAGGAATTTCATCCAGCATCACAACAAGAACCCAAAGCCATTCGTCTGGCACAAAACCGCAGATCAGATTCTCGATTCCGTCGCCCGATTTTGTACGCGAACTTTAGACTCAGGACACTAG
>JBAVYF010000101.1:0-1546 GCA_049698655.1 Occallatibacter sp.
GTGCCAAGCCGCAAAGAGATTCAGTGGGCGCAACTGAGAGTGGGAGCGTTGGTGATGGCGGCCATGGCCGTACTGGTCGTGCTGATTCTTCTCATGTCCGGATCGAGCGGTGGGCTGTTTGCGCGCAAACTGGTGCTCCGCTCTTACTTTGAGAATGCGGCTGGCGTGAAGGATGGGGCGCCTGTCACGCTCGAGGGCGTGACCATCGGCAACGTGATCCATGTGCGAGTGGTCCCGTCCCGCAACCCCACGCCGGTGGAGGTGACTATGCGGGTGGGCCACGAATATCTCCGCGGCCTGCACACCGACTCGACCGCCTCAATCAACCAAGCCGGCGTGCTCGGCGACAGCTACGTCGATCTCAGCTCAGCCCACGCCAGCGGTCCGCAGCCGGCCAATAACGCCGAGCTGAAGGCCTCCGGCTCACCCAGCATCCAGGATGTAATCCGTACAAGCAGCGACTCCATCGAGGAGATTCAAACCCTGACCCGCAAAATCGAGACCTTGGTCGATACGCTCAACTCCAAACGCGGCGCCGCGGGCGAGTTGATCAACGACCCGGAACTGGCCAGGAAAATTTCCACCATCGCCACCGATCTGGAGACTATTACCGGCGCCATTGCGGGAGGCAAAGGCTCTCTGGGCAAACTGGTCAACGACGATACGCTCTACGCCCGCGCTAACTCGGCCGTCGACCGGCTGGACAGGATCACCACCGCGCTAGACGAGGGCAAGGGCACCGCCGGCAAGCTGCTCAAAGACGACACGCTCTACAACAACCTGAACGCCGCCGTCGCCAACACCAATCAAATGGTGGCCGAGATCAACTCCGGCAAAGGCGCGTTCGGCAAGCTCGCCAGGGATCCCGCCTTTGCGCAGAAGCTGGACGATACGGTGACCCGCCTGGACAATATTCTGACCAGCGTGGATGAAGGCAAAGGCTCTTTGGGGCAATTGGTGCAAAACCGCTCGCTCTACGATCACGCCGACCAGGCCATGGATCAGGCCCAGCAGTTGGTGAAGAGCATCCGCGAAGACCCGAAGAAGTACCTGGTCATCCGCATGAAGATTTTTTGAGATTGCGCTTCGCCGTTTCGGTTTTCTGACGAGCCCGCTCGTTGCCATTCTGCCCGCGGAACATCTTCCAGAACTCCACAAACCCTTTCAGCCGCACCACCTGAAAGTAATCGTTGCCTACAAAATAGAAGATCAATGCAACCGTTGAAATCCCCCGCAAGGTGCCTTCGCCCAGTTGGTCGCTGAAGGGCAACGGCGCGGCGGACAGCACCATCGCCACCACAATCAGCGCCAGCTTGACGATGCCCATCACCAGGTTGATCTCGACCAGCTTGGCTGTCATGGCTCTTCCCAGCCTGAGACTTTGGCCAAGAGCCGAAATTACGGAACGTCTCTCCAGCAGCATTACCAGCGGCGCAATCGAGAAGGCCCAACTCACCAGCGCCCACGCGGTGAAAAACCCCAGCGAGAGGAAGATGACCCCCATCGAGTAGCCGATCAGGTCCGGCTCGGCGGCGGGGGTGATGGT
>JBAVYF010000102.1:0-3370 GCA_049698655.1 Occallatibacter sp.
CCGATCTGGAGCAGATGCTCAAAGAGACGCGCTACATGGGCAACATAGCCACCACGCTTTTGCAGGCGCTGCGACGGGAGCGGGGCGGAGAGATCTTTGAAGCCTCGGTTCCGCAGAAGGCACTGGAAGACGCGCTGGCGGCGCTGCGGCCATCCGCCAAAAGCCAGGGAGTGAGGCTGGTGGAGGAGATGGCTGAAGCGCCGCGCGTGGATGTGCCTGAGCACGTGGTAGGCGAAGTGGTTCGCGGCTTGCTGAGCAATGCGCTGGAAGCGCTGCGGGGACGGGAAGAGCCCGTAATCTGGGTGCGCCTTGAGCCTTACCGTACGGCCGGCGCCAAGGTGGTGGCCAGGATTGAAGACAACGGGCCGGGCGTGCCGGAGAGCATCCGCGAACACCTCTTTGAGCCTTTCGCTTCGCAGAGCAGTGGGAGGGAACGGCTGGGGCTGGGGCTGTTTCTGGCGGCCAGCCTGCTGGATATGTATGATGGCCGCATCCGCTACGAGACGAGGGAAGGCGGCGGAGCCAGCTTTGTGGTGGAGCTGCCGCCGGCGCGATTTACCCGCGGCCAGCCCTACCATTGGTTTGCCGGAGGAACGACACCGTGAGCCGCATTCTGGTCATTGACGACGAACGCGCGCTGGGGGAAAACATCGAGCGGATGCTGCGCCTGCCGGGCGCCACGGTGTCTGTCTTTGCGGACCCGGCCAAGGGGCTGGCCGAGTGCCTGGCCAACCCGCCCGATCTGGTTCTGCTGGATGTGCGGATGCCGGGAATGTCGGGCGAAGAGGTCTTTGCACGGCTGCACGCAGCCCATCCGGAGCTGCCCATCGTCTTCCTTACCGCCTTCGGGTCAGTCGAGGGAGCGGTAGTGGCCATGCGCAACGGCGCATTCGATTACCTGCAGAAACCCTTCAAGCGCGAAGACCTGTTGCTGGTGGTCAAGCGGGCGCTCTCGCACGCCAGGCTGGAGCGCGAGGTGGAAACGCTGAAGGGCCGCCTGGAGGCTCTCGGCGAGGCCGATGCAGCCCAGACGCGCAGTCCAGCCATGCTGGAGCAGATGGAAAAATGCCGCCGGGCGGCGACCACCGACGCTACGGTGATGATCCTGGGCGAGAGCGGGGCGGGCAAGGAGGTCATGGCGCGGTTCATCCACAGCCAGAGCCGGCGCAAGGATGGGCCCTTTATGCCGGTCGAGTGCAGCGCCATGCCGGGGTCGCTGATCGAGAGCGAACTGTTCGGTTATGAGCGCGGCGCCTTCACCGGCGCGGAGCGCACCAAGAAGGGACTGATCGAATCGGCCGACGGCGGCACGCTGTTTCTGGACGAAATCGGAGATCTGGGCGTGGAGTTGCAGACGCGGCTCTTCCGGTTTGTGGAAGAACGGGCCTTGCGGCGACTGGGCGGGTTGGCAACGGTGCGCGTGGATTGCCGCATCCTTTGCGCAACCAACCAGGATCTGGCGGCCAAGATCAAGGCAGGAACCTTTCGCGAGGAACTTTTCTACCGGTTGAGCGTGGTAACGGTCAAACTGCCGGCTCTGCGGGAGCGGCCCGAGGATATTCCTCCCCTGGCGCGATTCTTTCTGGAGTGCTTCTCACGCCGCTATGGCAAGAGCCTGTCGGGGTCGCCGCAGTTCTATGAGGCGCTTCTGAAGGAACGTTGGCCGGGCAATGTACGCCAACTGAAGAACGTGATGGAGAGGCTGGCTGCGCTGCACCCCGGCGGAGTGCTGGGGCCGGAAGACATCCAGGAGGAAGCTCCGAATGCGGCGGCGGCCGGCAGCCTTTCCACGCTTCCCTGGAAGGATGCGCGAGAGCGGTACCTGGCCAGCTTTGAGATCTCCTATGCGCAGGCCGTGCTGGCCCGCTGCGGAGGGAATCTCAGCGCTGCCTCACGCGAGGCCGGGGTGGACCGGAAGACTTTTTACGCGCTGCTTAAACGAGAACGGGAGCAGCAACCTGGGGAATCCATTCCCCAGTCGGAGCTGGGAATAGGGGAATAATATCCCCATCTGGTGCGGATTGCTTTCCATAAGTCATTGTTAATAAATATCTTTAACTTTTGGCTCCCGGATTGCTTTAAGAGACGCAGGAGCTCCCTCATATGAAATTCTGGACCCTGAGCGTAAAGGCAATTCTGCCGGTAATCGGCCTTATCCTGTTGATGCCTCAACCAGGAAATGCGATCCCGGCGTTTGCTCGCAAGTATGGCGTCAAGTGTTACGCCTGCCACACAGTGCCTCCGGCGCTGAACAAGAACGGCTACATGTTCAAGCGCCTCGGCTACCGCATGCCGCCCGATGAGATGGACGGGACCAAGCCGGCGCCCAAGATCACCGCGCTGGACAAGGACATCAAGTTCAGCCTGACGAACTCGATGGCGGTGCTGTTTCAGGTCAGCGTGACCGACGACAAGAACATCGCGGAGACCGGCAGTACGCCTCCGACGACGACATCGACTACCTCCAGCTTCAACCTGGACGAGGCGGCATTCTTTCTGGCCGGAGCGATGCCGGAGACAGGTTTTTCCTACTTCGGCCACTATGAGATGTACCAGGACGGCGGCAACGGCTTGGAGCAGGGCTTCGGCGTCTACACCGGCGGCAAGGCCAACAGCAGCTACTTCGTCAAGGCCGGCGAGATGCACATGCAGGAGGGCGAGGGAACGCGGGCGGCCATGTTCTACAACCTCTTCTCCGACCCCGCTTACACGCTGACCAACGTCGATCCCATCAGCTTTTCTCTCGATCAGCATCCGGTGGGCGTGGATGCGGGCTACACCTGGGCCTCAAATTACTTTAAGAACATCTTTGCCGTTTCCGCCAAGGTCACCAACGGGCTGAATTCCGACGGCAGCGAGATTCTGAACGCCTCGACCAAGAACTCCAAGGATGTGTGGGCCGACGCCGATTACTGGTTCGGTCCCGACGGCGGAGTGACGGTGATGATGTATCGCGGGTCGAAGGATCAGATACAGAATGCGGGCCTGGGCAATCAGTTCACTTATCGCCCGACATTCTACCGGGTAGGCGCCTTCGGCAATTATCTGTTCTTCGACAAGCTGGATCTGCTGGGCGGATACATCCACAGCCACGACGACTGGCGCTGGGATCAGACTTCGCCGATATCGCACTACACCGCCGATACCTACCGCGGCGAAGTGGACTATTACCTGAAGACTGGGACGGTCATCAATGCGCGGCTGGATCGCGGCACGGCAAAGATCGACCCTCAGCCCACGATGCACACCCGCGCCTGGGGCATCGGCGGCGAACACGCACTGACTCCGCTGGGCAACGTGGTGTTGCGCGCAGCCTTCAACCAGGAACACGACGGCGACCCGGTGGCGCTTGTGGGCACCACCGACAAAC
>JBAVYF010000103.1:0-4703 GCA_049698655.1 Occallatibacter sp.
CCCTTGTGCCGCGAAGGAACCTATGGGTTGGATTATACCGGTTCCCGATGCTGATGCAACTGCCGCAGACTCCGGTCCAAATCGAGCTTTTGTTGCGTCAGTAGGGCCAGCTCGGCAACGTCGCCGCGCCGCTCGGCCTCGGCAATCAGCGTGCGCAGCTCGCGCTGCCGGCTCTCGATGGTCCGCTCATGAATCTCCTGAATCGCACTCTGTACCTCGTTCTCCTCGGGCGGTTTGGTTTCGGCCAGCAGCGCCTCGGCCAGCAAAGCCCGCTGCGCTTCGTCCTCCACCACTTCCATGGGGTCGCGAGCCTGGCGGGCGGCAAGCGCCTGCAGGGCCGTGAACGCGCCCAGGTGCTCAAACCACGTTGGTTGTGTGATGAGAGCCTCGACCGCCAGCTGCCGCGATTGCGCGTACTCCGGATCGTCGATGGCCAGCGCGCGGAGCAGCACCCGCTCCACTTCAGTTAAAGTGATGGCCCGCGCCTCGATATGGTCTCGCCGCCGCAGCGCGGCCTGGCGCAGCTCCTCGCGCAGCACCGCCGAATCGATGCCCAGCTTCTGCGCCGCGTCGGCGGCAAACTGGTCCCGCGCCAGCTTTTCCGGCATGCGGCGAATGTGCGGCAGCAGGAAGTTCATCGCCTTCACCTTCTGCTCCGCGCTGGCCCCAGGGAAGATCTGCCTTGCCCGCTCAATCAGGTAATCGGCCTGACGCCGCGCGCCGCGCAACGCCGCCGTGTAAGCTTCCACGCCGCGCTCGCGGATGTAACGGTCCGGGTCAAGCCCGCCGTCGAGGGTGACGATCTTGATGGTGAAGCCCTCCTCGGTGAGCAGGGCAATCGACTTCTCCGCGGCGTTGGAGCCGGCCGCGTCAGGATCAAAGTTGACCACCACCTGCGAGGTGTGCCGCTTCAGAATCGCCACCTGCTGCTCGGTAAAGGCTGTTCCACTTGTCGCAATCACGTTTTGTATGCCGCGCAGGTAGACCGAGATGCAGTCCATCTGTCCCTCCACCAGCAGGGCAAACTCAAGCTGGCGAATCGCAGTGCGCGCCTTATCCAGATTGAACAACACCAGGCTTTTCGAGTAGAGCGGCGTCTCCGGCGAGTTGATGTACTTGGCGCCCGCTTTCTCGCCCGTCTCCAGCGTCCGCGCGGTGAAGGCGATCACGCGGCCGCTCTCGTTGGCGATGGGGAACATCACGCGCTTGCGGAAGCGGTCGTAGATGGGCCCCAGGCTGCCATCGCCTTGTTCCTTTGACGCAAACAAGCCGCTGGCCCGAAGCGTTTCGTTGTCGGCTATGCCGCTCAACCGGTCGCGCAGCGCGTTGAAGCTGTCGGGCGCATAGCCGATGCGAAATGTCTTGATTCCCTCCGGCGTCAGTCCTCGGCCTGCCAGGTACTCGCGCGCCATTGCCCCGTCAGGCCCGCGCAACTGCTCCTCAAACCACGCGGTCGCCGTCTCGTGCAACTCCAGCAGCTTCGCGCGCAACCGTGCTTCGGCGGCCTGCTCGGGCGACGAAAACTCCCGCTTGGGCAGCGGAATCCCGCACTTGCCCGCAACAATTTTGACCGCTTCAGGAAAGCCCACGTTCTCGATCTTGGCCACAAAGCTGAACACGTCGCCTGAAGCCTGGCAACCAAAGCAGTGGTAAAACTGCCGCACCGCATGAACCGAAAACGAAGGCGACTTTTCCTTGTGAAAGGGGCAGAGGCCCTGGTAGTTCTGCGCGCCCGCCTTGCGCAGGCGGATGTAGCCCTCGATCACCTTGACGATGTCGGCCTGCTGCTTGACGGTTTGGGCAAAGTCGCTCACGGGGTTCCTACTTGAGAATAAGCCTTCAGCTTCCGCCGGCACGCTCGGAAAACGCGCTTGAATCCCCCGCCGTGACAATCAAAGCGGTAGGCGAGTAGAATTCCACGCGGACAAAGTTGCTGCCAGTCGGATGCACTGAAGCGGACTGCCCGGATCGGAGCCGGGAGCATTCCTGCGCGCCCCAGCCTGTCGGTGCGCTTCACTTTGTTGAAAGCAGGAGAAAGTATATGCGACTTGTATCAGCTCTTTTTGCGGTAGTTCTTGCCTCCGCAACCGCGCTGGCGCAACAGAGTGTGCCGCCTCCGCCTCAACCGGCCGTTGAGGCTGGGGCCAACGCCGAAGTCCTGAAGCTGCTGCGGGCAGGAGTGTCGGAGAGAGCGATTCTGCATGTCATTTCCGCAACACCCGGCAAATTCGATACCTCCGCGGATGCTCTGGCCGCGCTCAAACAGGCCGGGGCCAGCGAAGCGGAACTCAGCGCAATACAGGCTCAGGGCGCGGCGCCCTCGCTCCAACCGCCTGCCGTCGGCGCGCCAACCACCAGCGGCCCATCCCTCGCCGAAACCATGCAGTTCATTCAGGACAAGCTGAACGACATCGGCAAGGTAACCTTCGTCGCGTTCCTCCAGAATGCAAACGACGGCAGCACAACCCCTGCAATCATCACCAACGAGATCAGCAATGTTGTTGCCGACCAGAACCAGTGCCGTATCTCCTACCATCAGAAGACAATGTATGGTAGTTCAACCTACAAGGACGAGAATCGCGTATTCTCCCTGCGCGATGTCCAGGAGATTGTGATCAAGCCCTTCGAACAGGCTAACAACGAATATCTTGCGAAGACCGGCAATCCTACCATCATCACCACGTCCACCAATCCGCCCGCGACGGAACTATCGGCGCACCGCCCGCATGGAGAGGAGAACTTCTTCCTATTCACCGACGCCACGCTTGCCGACCGCGTAGCCAAGGCGATGATTCATGCCGTGGAGCTCTGCGGAGGCGGCAGCAAGCCGGAACCGTTCTGAGCATGGATGCCGCCGGAAGCCGGGACGCACGCGGCTCCGGCCGCCGGAAGCTATAACCGCGGAGCAGTTTTCCGGCTTCGCGCTGATTTGCAAAGGGGGTATGTTATGCGCATTGTTATTTTGTTCCTGACGGTAGCCTTGGCTGCCGCAACCGCGCTGGCGCAAACGAGCGTTCCGCCTCCGCCCCAACCGGCAGCCGACAAACCGATCGCTGCAACTTCTTTAGCCGGCAACGGCCCGTCGCTGGAAGTCACCCTGAAGTTCATTCAAGACAAGCTGAACGATCTCGGCAAAGTCTCCTACGTCGCGTTTGAACAAGACACAAGCAACGGCAGCACAACCAACGCAATCCTCATAAACGAGATCAGCAACATTGTTGCCGATCCCGGCCAGTGCCGCATCTCTTACCACCTCAAGGGGACCAGAGATGGTCATATCTGGGCGGACGAGAATAGAGTCTTCTCACTACGCGATGTCCAGGAGATTGTGGTCATGCCCCTCGAACAGAATTTAAACGAAGTTCAAGCTCAGATCGGCCACCCCAACCAAATCACATCCATCAACCCGTCCCTAATTCTGCTTATGGTGCACATTCCTCATAATTGGGAGGACTTCCTGTTCTCCAACGCCGATCTTGCCGACCGCGTCGCCAAGTCCATGCTTCATGCCGTCGAGCTCTGCGGCGGCGGCAGCAAGCCCGAGGCGTTAGTCTTGACCACCGCAACCACGCTGGCGCAACAGAGTGTGCCGCCTCCGCATCAACCTGCCGTTGAGGCTGGGGCAAACGCCGAGGTTCTGAGGCTGCTGCGTGCAGGAATGCCGGAGAGAGCGATTCTGCATCTCATTTCCGCGTCACCCGGCAAATTAGATACCTCCGCCGATGCGCTGGCCGCGCTCAAACAAGCCGGCGCGACAGAAGCCGAACTCAGCGCAATAGTGTCTCAGGGCGCGGCGCCCGCAAACGCACCGCCCACTATCACGCAAACAAACAGCGGCCCATCCCTCGCCGAGACCATGAAGTTCATCCAAGATAAGCTGAACGGCAATAGCAAGATGGCCTTCGTCGCATTCGTTCAGGACGCAAACAACGGATCCACAGGAACCACAACCCTCACAAACGAGACCAGCAATGTTTTTGCCGACCAGAGCCAGTGCCGCATCTCCTACCATCGGAAGGCAGCAGCCAATGGTCAAACTTACAAAGACGAGAATACCGCCCTCTCGCTGCGCGATGTCCAGGAGATTGTGGTCAAGCCTTTTGAGCAGTATGAAACCGAATGGAAAGCGAGGAACGGCGAGCCCAACGTCATCGTCACATCCACCAGCCCACCAACAATGGTGCTGGTTGTGCGCAGCCCGCGTGGCGAGGAGTACTTCTTCCCGTTCACCGACGCTAATCTTGCTGACCGCGTGGCCAAGGCAATGCTTCATGCCGTGGAGCTTTGCGGAGGAGGCAGCAAGCCGGAACCGTTCTGAGCCGAGCGTATCTCGACCTTGGGATGTATAGCTTTCCGGAGGCGTAAACTGCAATCGCGTGGCTATTCGGGCTTCGCGCTGATTTGTAAAAGGGGGTATGTTATGCGCATTGTTAGTATGTTTTTGACGGTGGCACTGGCGGCTTCCATCGCGCTGGCGCAACAGAGTGTGCCGCCTCCGCCTCAACCGGTCGTTGAGGCTGGGGCAAACGCCGAGGTTCTGAGGCTGCTGCGTGCAGGAATGCCGGAGAGAGCGATCCTGCATCTCATTTCCGCTTCACCCGGCAAATTCGATACCTCCGCGGATGCTCTGGCCGCGCTCAAACAGGCCGGGGCCAGCGAAGCGGAACTCAGCGCAATACAGGCTCAGGGCGCGGCGCCCTCGC
>JBAVYF010000104.1:0-4265 GCA_049698655.1 Occallatibacter sp.
TACCGGCTGGCTATGGAGGAGGGTCTGGCGGGGTTTGTCGGCAACGATACCGACGGGGTGACCATCGAGATTGAGGGACCGGAGGAGCACGTGGAGGTGTTTCGAACCCGGCTGCGTTCTGAGGCGCCGCCTCTGGCTCGCATTGACTCCGTCACGGTGCGCGAACTGCCCCTGGCGCGGGATACCGGTTTTCGGATTGTGGCCAGCGAGGTATTGGGCCGGGTGAGCACCGGGATACCCGCCGATGCGGCGACTTGCCCGGATTGCCTGCGGGAGCTGCTCGACCCCGCCGACCGCCGCTACCGCTATCCGTTTCTAAACTGCACCAACTGCGGGCCGCGTTTCACCATCACGCGGCGAATTCCATACGACCGGCCGCAGACCTCGATGGCGATGTTTCCCATGTGTCCGGCCTGCCAGCGGGAGTACGACAATCCGCTCAACCGGCGCTTTCATGCGCAGCCCAATGCATGTTGGGAGTGCGGGCCGCGGGTGTGGCTGGTGGGGGCAGACGGGGCTGAGATCAAAGCGGATGACGCTGCGACCGCCTGCGTCGACCGCCTGGTTGCCGGCGAGATTATGGCAATCAAGGGCATCGGAGGCTTTCATCTGAGCGTGGATGCAACCAACCCGGAGGCGGTGATGCGCCTGCGGGAGCGCAAGCGCCGCTGTGGCAAGCCGATGGCGGTGATGGTGCGCGATCTGGATGCGGCGCGGGCGGTATGCGCACTGCGCGCAGAAGAAGAGACATTACTGCTGACTCCAGCGCGTCCGATTATGCTGGCGCGGCGGCGCGAGGGATGCGGCATCGCGGACAATGTTGCGCCCGGGATTCCCTGGCTGGGCGTCTTTCTGCCTTATGCACCGCTGCAACATCTGCTCTTTGCCGACGGGCGCGTGTGGGCGCTGGTGATGACATCGGCCAATCTCAGCGAAGAGCCGATTGCGATTGATAATGATGAAGCGCGGAAGCGCCTTGGCGGTATTGCCGACGCCTTTCTGATGCACGACCGCGAGATTTTGCAACGCTGCGACGATTCTGTTGCTGCCGTAGTGGACGGTGCGCCACAACTGGTGCGCCGGGCGAGAGGCTTTGTGCCGATGGGTGTAGCGTTGCTATTTGATGCGCCGCCATTGCTGGCCGTCGGCGGGCACTTGAAAAATGTCTTTGCGCTGGCGCGGGGTAGGCTTGTCTACCAGAGCCAGCACCTGGGCGATCTGGAAAATCTGACCGGCCTGGAGTTTTTTCGCGAGTCGCTGGACCACCTGATGCGCACCTTCGAGATTGATCCGCAAGCCGTTGTGCATGATCTGCATCCGGGCTACCTGTCGACCGCGTGGGCGCGTGAGTGGGCGCAAGAGCGCGGATTACCGCTGATTGCCGTGCAGCATCACCATGCGCACGTGGCCGGCTGCATGGCCGAGCATGGCCTCACGGGCGAGGTGATCGGTCTGGCGCTCGACGGCACCGGCTACGGAACGGATGGAAAGATTTGGGGCGGGGAAGTGCTGATAGCGCGATTGGAGGGCTTCGATCGGTTCGCGCATCTCGATTATGTGCCCATGCCGGGCGGCGAGGCGGCGATTAAAGAGCCGTGGCGAATGGCGCTGGGACACTTGCGCGCGGCGAGGTTTGATATTGACTCAAGCGAGACGCTGAGCCTTCTGGGCGCAACGGAAAAAGAAGCTCGCGTGCTGGCGCGGATGGTGGAGCGCGGCGTGAATGTTCCGCTCACTTCGAGCCTGGGTAGGCTCTTTGATGCGGTCGCGGCTGTGGTCTTGAAGCGGCGAGTCGTGGATTACGAGGCGCAGGCAGCCATCGAACTGGAAGGCATCGCAGTAGATGAACCGGACGATGAGCCAGGCTACGCGATGGAATTGATTAGCGGAGACTGGCCCGCACGCGAGCCGGTGCGGATTTGTGCTGCGTCGCTGTGGCAAGAGTTAGTGGAGGATTTGCGCGCTGGAGTGAGCCGAGCGCAGATTTCTGCACGGTTTCATGCCGGAGTGGCAACCGGCTTTGCAAAAGCGGCGATGTTGGCGCGAGCGGCCACGGGAGTGAATCAGGTTGCGCTCAGCGGCGGCTGTCTGCACAACCGGCGGCTGGCGCGGCTGCTGCGGGTGAAGTTAGAGGCTGCGGGGTTCGAGGTCTTTCAGCACGCCCAAGTCAGTCCTGGAGATGGCGGGCTGAGTTATGGGCAGGTCGCGGTTGCGGCGGCGATGTTGAATCAGTCGAAGTCAGCTTGAAATTCTAACTAACTGCTCGGCTTCCTCGCGCGGGCCGAGGATGGAGATACGGGGGATGCGCCCGCGCACCATGGCGACTTCGTCGCAGCGGGAGAGGCGCGGGCAACTCTGACAATCTTTGAAGATTTTGTCGGGAAGCTCTGTCTTGTCTTCGACTGTACGGAATCCGTATTTGAAGAAGAAGTCGGGGATGCGCGTAAACAGGCAGACGGATTGGATGCCGTGTTGTTCGGCCTCCTCGATGAGCGCTGTGAGAATGCGGCCGCCTGCGCCCTGGCTCTTGGCTGCTGGCTTGACCACAATGGAGCGCACCTCGCACAGATGCGGCCCGTAAAAGTGCAATGCGCCGCAGCCAATAAAGACGCCGCCATCGGATTCGGCGACGGTAAAGTCGCGGATGTTTTCGCAGACCTCGGCGAAGGAGCGCTTGAGCAGCGTGCCGTCTGCCGAAAGCGAGTTGACCAGGTCGCAGACGTTGGTGGCGTCCGTGAGCAGGGCCTTACGAACCAGCATGACCGGCCTCCTGCGCCCTGGTGTGCGCGATGAGCGCAGCGATGCGTACAGACGTAGAGGCCAATGCCTCGCGAACACGCTCGCGCGCGGTTCCCCCCGTCACGTTGTGGCAGTCGAACGTGGCCGTGAGCGTAACCGCGGCAAAGAAGTCTTCCTCGAACTCTTCGCCAAACTGGCGAAGCTCGTCGAGGGTGAGAGCGTCGAGTTCGATGCCTTTCTCAAGAGCGAAGCGCACGGCGTTGCCGATCTTCTCGTGCGCGGTGCGGAAGGGAACGCCCTTGTGAACGAGATAGGTCGCAGCCGCCATGGCATTCAAACAACCCGACTGCGCCGCCTCACTCATGCGCGCGCGATTGAATTGGATAGCGGCGGTAAAGCGCGCAACCAGCCGAAGCATTTGCGGTATAAACTCGACGGCAAAAACCTGCTCTTGAGTTTCCTGCAAGTCTTTGTTATAGGCCAGGGGCAGACCCTTAAGTTGCAGCGTCACCGCCTCCGCCGCGCCGTGAATGCGGCCGACTTTGGCGCGAATCAGCTCGGTGAAGTCGGGATTTTTCTTTTGCGGCATGGCGCTGGAGCCTGTCGAAAAAGCCTCGGGAAGCGTGACAAAGCCGAACTCCGCAGTGGCAAAGAGGGTAATCTCCTCGGCAAAACGGCTTAGATGCAGACCGACGAGGGTGAGCGCTTGCAGATACTCCAGAATAAAATCGCGATCGCTGGTGGCGTCGATGGAGTTAGTGGTGGGCGCGGTGAAACCCAACTCGCGCGAGGCAATGTCGCGGTCCAGGGCGAGCGTTGCACCAGCCACCGCTCCTGAACCAAGCGGACAATAGTTGAGCCGCCTCGAGCAATCCATGAGACGCGCGGCATCGCGCAGCGCCATCTCCACATAGGCCAGCAGCCAATGCGCAACCAGCACCGGCTCGGCCCGTTGCATGTGGGTGTAGCTGGGCATCACCGATTCGCCGGCGGAGCGGGCCTGCTCGACCAGCGCATTGGCCCATGCGGTCAGAGAATCCACAACGAGTCCGATTTGTCCGCGGGCATAGAGGCGGAGATCAGTGGCAATCTGTTCATTGCGGCTGCGGCCGGTGTGGAGCTTGAGGCCCAGGGAGCCGATGCGTTCGACGAGCTTGAGTTCCACGAAGTGATGAATATCTTCCGCCGTCGCGTGATCGCGCACCAGCGCTTTGCCCGCATCCGATGCATGCTCGGCGGCAATCGCATCGAGTGCCGCGCGCAGTTCCGCTGTTTCATCCTTCGTGAGGATGTTAGCAGCGAAGAGAGCCGATGCGTGCGCCTTGCTGGCAGCTATCTCCTCGTCGAGAAGCCGCCAATCGAAAACGATAGACCGCTGCCAGCTCTCGAACTCCGCATCCAGCGGCTCACGAAAACGGCCGGACCACATCTTCCCGGATTGTTGTTCATTGAACATTGCTTTAAGCGTACCTCATGCTATTCCTTCTCCTTACCGTTGTTGAGCTGGGGCATTTCGCTGCCTTTGC
>JBAVYF010000105.1:0-20316 GCA_049698655.1 Occallatibacter sp.
GGCCGGGCTCAAGATCGGCGGGACTGGACATATCGACGGACAGGCCATGAAGTTCATGACCACCTACTCCGAGAGCGACCAGCGATGGGAGCCAAAGCCGTTCCGTCCCCGCATGTTTTCTCTGAAGTCGTGCCGCGATCTGGAGATCAAGGGCATTTCCTTCGGAGCTTCACCGAACTGGGGCTTGCACATGCTGGGATGCGACGGAGTGCTGGTGGATGGAGTCGTAATCCGCAATTTCATGGACGTTCCAAACTGCGACGGCATCGACCCGGACCGCTGCCGCGACGTGGAGATTCGCAATTGCGACATCGTCTGCGCGGACGACGGGATCGTCTTGAAGACAAGCCAACAGGCCCGCGACTACGGAGTTATGAGGAACGTGGCCGTTAAGGATTGCCGGATTACAACGCGGGATTCCGGGATCAAGATTGGAACGGAGACCTTCGGCGACATATCAAGAGTCAGGTTTGAGCGCTGCCAGGTCATCTCCGGCGGCCGGGGACCGACCATCACTCACCGCCAGAAGGGCAACATCTCCGATGTCGAGTTCACCAATATCGAGGTGGTCGCGGAGCATCATGCCGCCCGCTGGTGGGGTTGGGGCGAAGCCGTCTCGATCACGGTCTGGCCGCGTACCGCGGACGGAGTTGCCGGGAAGCTGAGCGACATCCGGATACGCAATCTTAAAGCACGCGCCGAAAACAGCGTGCGCATCGAAGGAACGAAAGACAATCCGGTCGTAAATGTTGTTCTTGAGAACCTCGACGTCATGATCGACCGTTGGACGACATTTCCGGGAGGCAAGTTCGACAACCGGCCGACGGCGCCGGAGGTTCCGGGGCTTGTGGACCATGACACGCCCGTTTACTCCATTCGCAACGCGAAGGACGTGCGGCTTATCGACTGCAAAGCATCCTGGGGAAGCAACCGGCAGCCTTGCTTCACCTATGCGCTAGAAGCGGAAAACGTGGCCGGTCTCAACCTCGTGCGGTTCGAGGGGCAGGCTGCTTATCCCGGCAGATATCCGGCAATCAAGAGATAATGAAGGCCACAACGCGCGGCCCCGCACAACTCTTGGCCCTGTTGGCTGCTATTCTAACCGTAAAAAGTAAAACTCTCACCGAATCTTCACTTGCGGGACAGCTCTATTGTCTTGAAGATAGATCATCATGCTTAGACGTTTTCTTCAGGCTAGCCAATTCGCAGACATCAATCTTTTTCCGGGTTCCATGCCTGCGGCTTTGGTCCAGCCAGTCGAGAACTTAGGAAATACGCTGCGATCATAGGGACTCAACTCAAGTTTTCTTTTGACTGAGTGCACTGGAGCGCGCGGCCTCGAATACGCCGGTGAGTTTTGCCAGTTCAAAAAAGGATACAACGCTGGAATCGGGCAAGCCAGGAGGTCCAGCAAAATGGTGCTGCTTGGAGCATTCATGAAATATCCGCAGACGACGAAGTCGATGGCCGTCTATTTTCGACGGCCGGTTACAGCGCTCTTGCTGGCGGGGCTTTTACCTCTTGCCATGGCTGGCCAGATGGTCTCTCCCGAGATCGACAAGCAGCCAGGCCCATTCTCCTATTTCAGCAAGCCGACAGACGAGCTTGGCGTCTATCAGGCGCCTTCAGGGACAGAAGTTACGCCGGAGGGATACCTGTACACCGGGTATGGCGAATTGATGTTTTTTGTGGGGCCGGAACAGACGCCCGTTTCGGCGCGAGTAAGGACGCTGGAAGACGGATATCTGCCGGTGCTCTCCTACACGGTCACGCACTTGGGAATCGAATATCGCTTCACGATCTTTTCCGCCTCTCTCGGCGTGGTGCAATCGGCGGGTCCAGTGGTTAATTTTGTGCGGGTAACTGTTAAGAATCCGAGCAATTTGCCGAGGACGGCATTCCTAACAACCGCGATGCGCTACCAAGCCGAGCAAACAACTGAGGTGCCGACCGGCGACAACCGGTTTCGCCGACCGATTGAGGAAACCGGGATTGTACAGTTCCATCAACCGGGCGAGGCATTCAGCAAGGAATGGACTTATAGTTGCGAGGGCGATGCATTCCTGCGCGATGGCCGCGCTCTGTACGTGTTTCCCAGGCAGCCTGCGCCGCGGCTCTCGCTCACACTGCGCAGTCATTACAACCGCATGCGTCCGTTAGTGGCGACAAAACTGAAGGTCGAGCCCACGACGCCGGCCAGCGTGGCGGCTTACACGGTGACGCTGGCTCCGGGCGCGAGCCGGGCACTAGATTTTTTTATGCCGCTTGAGCCAATTCAGACTGGAACGCCGGAGTTCGCCAAACTCGATGCTGCGCGCTTCGACGACGCGCACCGGGAAGTGGTAGCGTTCTGGCGTGAGCTGCTCGGCCGCGGGATGCAGATTGAGTTACCCGAGACAAAGGTCACGGACACCTTTCGCGCAAGTCTGATCTACGACCTGCTAGCTCTGAATGTCGTCGATGGACAGTTTGTGCAAACCGTGAATCAGTTCCAATACCATCGCTTCTACCTTCGGGACTCGGCGGATATTGTGCGCATGTACGACGCCACCGGCTACAGCGACATCGCCGCGCAGGTGCTCAGCCTGTTTCCTTCCCGCCAGGAGGCAGATGGAAACTTTCTTTCGCAGCCCGGCGAGTACGATGGCTGGGGCGAGGCGCTGTGGGCTTTTGGCGAGCACTATCGGCGAACACACGATCTCCATTTCGCCGAAAGTGTATATCCGCTGGTGGTGCGCGCCGTGGATTGGTTGGTGCAGGCGCGTGCCGCCGACCCGCTGCATATCATGCCGATGAGCGACGTGAAAGATAATGAGTACGTAGCTGCGCATCTGACTGGATACAATTTTCTCGCGCTCGATGGGCTGAAGTCGGCCATCGAACTGGCCCAGGCAACTGGTCACACAGACGAGGCACGGCGCTTTCAGCAGGAGTATGACGACTACAGGACCTGTTTCTTCAAGTTGCTCGATCAAGCAACTCGCGGCACGGACGGGTATATCCCTCCATCGCTGGACGGAGGCGCTGGGAAGGGAACGGATTGGGGCAACCTGCTTGCGGTGACGCCCGAGCCGGTACTCGATGCACATGACCCGCGCGTGACGGAAACACTGCGGCGGGTGCAGGCACAATACCAGGAAGGCCTCGCCACCTACACAGAACCGGACGACGGCCAGTTCCTGCACCACTACCTGACCATCAAGAACACATTGACGGAACTGGTGCGCGGCGATCAGGAACAGGTAATCCGTGAGTTCTACGCGGAGCTGCTGCATACCAGTTCGACCCATGCCGGATTCGAGTATTCGATTCGTCCCTGGGGCTCCCGCGATTTCGGAGGAAATCTAGCGCCACACGGCTGGTTCGCCGCCGATTATCGCAACCTGTTGCGCAATATGATGGTGCGAGAAGAGGGCGATACGCTCCATTTACTCTCGGCCGTCTCGCCGGAGTGGATCGCCAAGGGCAAGACCATACGCGTCGAGCGTGCGCCGAGCTACTTCGGGTTGATCGGCTTTGCGCTCGATATGCCGGATGACGGCTCTGCAGTGCTACATCTGAATGCTTCGTTTCAGCGGCCTCCGCGCAAACTGGTTCTGCATCTACCATGGTTTATGGACGCAACCGCCGTGACCGCTGACGGCGTTGCGGTGCAGATGAGCGATAACAGCGTCGAACTGCCCGTTAGCGCCAAAGAGGTGAGAATCGACTGGCATCGCAAACCTAACGCGGCAACGATAAGCTATGCTAAGACCGTGGAAAGCTACAAGGCGGAGTATCGCAAACGATACGACCACTTGATGGCCACAGGCGAGATGTCGCCCGCAACCGATACGTGGAGCGTTCCCGAACACTGAGTTGCGGAGTTATAGCTTGATGAATATCTTGCGGCGGTATAGCGCAAACACGGGAAGGAAACACACGAGAACAAATAGCATGGAATAGAGCATGGAAACGAAGGGAGGCGGACCCAGCCAGCGCGGCAGCAGGCTGAATAGGAGTTGCTGTAGATTTTCTCCGCCCGGCAGATAGATGGCGGCGAGGACCGGCGCGAGAACTTCCGAGAGCACATAGGTTGTAAGCGCGTTGGTGCCAAACACCAGCCAGGGCATAAGGCCGCGGCGCAGCCGGTATTGCCCGTCGATGAGCCAGTAGAGCAACGCGAACAGAGCAATCGAGATACCTGCGGTGAACAGGACAAACGAGCTGGTCCACAAGCGTTTATTGAGCGGAAAGCTCTGCGCCCAAAGCTGTCCGCAGGCCAGCAGGACAAGACCGCCAACAAACAAAAGCGCGGCCTTCCGCCATGCCGGACGAGCTGTCTGGAGCCATGCAGCGGCAAGCGCGCCGAGGAGAGTCGTGGCCAAAGCGGGCAGCGTGCTCAACAGTCCTTCAGGATCATAGAAGCCGTGGCGATACAAATGTGCCGACGGCACCAGCAACCGGTCGAGCCATGCGGTCAGATTTCCGTAGCTGTCGAGAATGCCGACGGTCACTCCCGGCAGGCCGATACCCGGCACCGGTACATGCAGCAGCAACCACCAGTAGCATGCCAACGCCGCCACGCATGTTACCGCACTGGCCGCAAGCCTGCCAGCGAGGAAGACGACGCTTGCCAGCGCATAGCAAAGTGCAATGCGCTGCATCACGCCGTAGTAGCGCAGGTCGCTGAGGTGGAAGTACGGCAGTGCGTTCAGTATGAGCCCGATCGCAAAGATCAGCAGAGAGCGCTTGCCCACTTGGAGCAGGATAGTGCGTCGAGGAACGCCTCGATCCAGGCGCGCGCCGAACGACAACGTAATCGATGCCCCGACAATGAACAGGAAGAGGGGGAAGACGACGTCGGTCAACGTGCAACCATTCCACACAGAATGCCGGAGTTGTGCGTAGGAGACTGCGCCATCGCCGGCGTTGTTGACGAGTATCATGAGAGCGACCGTCATGCCGCGCAACACGTCGAGCGAATGCAGCCGCCAACTACCCTGTGGAGACGGATTCAATGCATGATCGGAATGCCGATTCGGTGTTGGCTCCATGGACACAATCCACTCCTGCTCGATATTTTCGCGTTAGGCAAATGCGGATGGATGCTAGAGCATGACATGCTATTAGAATAGTAACAGTTTCAGCAAGAGTTTTGTGCAAGATTTACCGGTGCGAGGAACTATGAGTCGATTTCGATTTAATTCTCCAATGGGTTGTCTCGATAGGAGCAAATGGGAGCGGGTGCGATTCAATCGAAACTTACCGTTAATGCTGATTGCGGCATTGGCAATCGCGCAAATCTGTCACGCAATAAGTCCTCCACAAGCCGGCGATAGCTCGCTGCAATCCGCGGATACAGCCGTTCGCTTCACTTGGGCGCGTCATGCGTTTGCACTCGTCGCACACGGGCACGCCGCTCCTATTCTGGTGGAAGCCGGCAGCCCTGCGACAGTGCGAACGGTTGCCGGCGTCTTTGCCGAGGACGTTGAACGGGTAAGCGGGACGCGTCCAACGATAATTGATTCGCCGATTGCCGGGATGCGGGACGAGCCGGTGATTGTGGGTGTCGTCGGCCACTCGGCGATATTGGACCGCCTAAAGCGCACGGGCAAGCTGGATACGCGCGCCATCGAGGGCAAGTGGGAGAGCGCATTGACAATCGTGGTCGAGCACCCGTTGCCAGGCGTTCGACGGGCGCTGGTCATCGCAGGCAGCGACCGCCGCGGCATGGCGTTTGCTCTGTTCACTTTGTCGCGCCAGATGGGCGTGTCGCCGTGGTACTGGTGGGCGGATGTGCCGGTGGCACAGCACGATGCGGTCTATGTGGATGCGGTGCTCCATGTGCAGCATGAGCCCTCGGTCCAATACCGTGGAATTTTTTTGAACGATGAAGACTGGGGATTGCGGCCGTGGTCGGCAAAGAAAATGGACCCGCAGCTAGGAAACATTGGGCCACACACGTATGAGCGTATCTTCGAGTTGTTATTACGGCTGCGCGCCAATTCACTGTGGCCGGCGATGCATCCGGGAACGCTGGCCTTCAATGCAGTCCCGGAGAATGCGAAACTCGCCGACAAGTGGGGCATCGTGATGGGTTCATCGCACTCCGAGGCGTTGTTGCGCAATAACGTGGGCGAGTGGGACGAGAAGCGAGACGGTCCGTGGAACTATCAGGTCAATCGCGCCGCGATCGACGCATACTGGGATAAACGGGTGCGGGAAAACGGAGGCTACGAGAACTTCTATACCGTTGGGATGCGCGGCGTGCACGATTCAGGGCTTGAAGCAACCGGCACTGCCGAAGAGAAGGCAAGGCTGGTGGAAGCCGCGATGCGTTCGCAGCGGCAGATTCTTGCGGCCCATGTCGACAAGGACGTCGCAAAGATACCGCAAGTAGTCTGGCTCTACAAGGAATCGCTCGAACTCTACCGAGCCGGCATGAAGGTTCCCGGTGACGTAACTCTGGGCTGGACCGACGATAACTACGGCTACCTGCGCCAGCTTCCCACGGTCGCCGAGCAGCAGCGTCCGGGCGGATCGGGCATCTACTACCACGTCTCCTACTGGGGTTCTCCGCACGACTACCTATGGCTATGCTCAACGCCTCCCGCGCTCATCCGCGAGGAAATGATGAAAGCGTATGACCACAATGCCCGCCGTTACTGGGTGCTGAATGTGGGAGACCTCAAGCCCGCGGAGATCGACATCGATTACTTCATGCAACTGGCATGGGACGAGCCACGGGTATCGAATATGGACCAGAAGAGCTTTCTCGATCATTGGTTTGCCGAGCAGTTTTCCTCCAGCCAGGCGGACGAGATGGCCGGCATTATAACTCGCTATTACCAACTGAACTTTGTGCGGAAGCCGGAGTTCATGGGCTTTAACGGACATGAAGACGGCATCAATCGCACGGCATTCAATCCTCTGGCGTGGGGCGATCAGAACCGGACGCGGTTATCGCAATGGCAACAATTGCGCGACGATGCGATTGCGCTGGCCAAGCGCGTGAAGGCTGATGACCGTGACGCATATTTCGAGTTAGTGGGTTATCCGGTGGAGGCTGCCGCTGAACAAAACGCAAAGTTTCTCTTCACCGATCACAGCTATTTGGACGCGCATTTGCACGAAGACCCGAGCAGCGACGCGGCAATGGCGCAGGCGGCGTATGACCGCATCCAGAGTTTGACGGCGGAGTATAACTCTCTCGACGGAAGCAAGTGGGACGGGATGATGTCCGCCGCGCCGCGCGACCGCCAAGTGTTTCTCATGCCGCGCATGGCCACGGCAGCCGATGTGCCATTGTCGGCTTCGTGGGCTGCGGGCGATGAAGCAACCCAGACGATTTCGATCAATGCTACCCACTTCACTCGTAAGAGCGATGGCGAGCTGAGTAAGTGGAATATATTGCCGGAGCTTGGCATCAGCGGCGCTTCTGTTGTGTATGGCGAACCGGGGTTGCCGGGATTTGCTTCGGTTAATTCCGGCGCGGCAGATGCGCCGTGGCTGGAGTACGTGTTGCCGGTTGCGAAGGAAGGCAATGCCACGCTGACGCTGCACCTGCTGCCGACCTTTGCCATCGATTCGCAGCATCGGCTCCGATACGCGATCGCTCTCGATGGAGCGACGCCGGTCGAAATGGACGCGAGCGGCTCCGGCGAGTGGCACGAGAACAGCGCGCCAGCCTGGGCCGAGAATGTGCTACGGAATTCTGCGCTGGCTAAGCTGCCGCTGGGCAGGCTTATGGCGGGGACTCACAAGCTGCGGCTGATCTATCGTGATCCGGGAGTCGTCTTTGAGCACATCGTGGTGAGCTTCGACGGCGCGGCTCCGGCATATCCGGTTCCGCCTGAAAACTGATTTATAACTCCCATCCTTGCCACAAAAACAAAGACGTGGCAAGGATGGAGCCCATTGAGTTGCATATGCGCAGTGAATGGAGACAAAAAATGCCGCGCGAGGAAGATGTCTCCTCGCGCGGTAGGAGGTTTGGAAGTTAGAAGTTGAACTTGGCGCCGAATTCAATTTTGCGCGACTCGTAGGACGGTGTGCCGGACGTGCTATTAATGACGTTGGCGCCCGACGCGGTGATGTCCCCGCTGGGTGTGCCGAAGTTGGGGTGGTTGAAGACGTTGAAGGCATCGGCGCGCAGTTGCACGTTGTAGTGCGCCCACTTGGTGTTCTTCTTCAAGCTCATGTCCCAATCCTGAAAAGCGGGTCCGCGCAACAGATCATAGCCGGCGTTTCCGTTGCCGGCGCAATATTGTTCGTGGGTAAGGCTGGTTGGATCGGTGACCAGCGGGCAGGCGAAAGCCGCCGGATTGTACCAGTTGGAAAGGGTCTTCTTGGCCGGATAGAGCGGTACGCCAGGCACGCGGTTGGGGCGGGGGGCCATGTCGTAGTAGGTTAATCCCGGCAGCCCCGTCGCTCCCGGCAAGCCGGATGCGGTGGGGAAGCTAGTCGGCAGAGCGGTCTCGGGGTTGCTGCAATCCGGTTTCAGCGAGGTCGTCGAGATCGGCGTGCAACTGCTACCGGGGTCGAAGGTGGGGTTGAAGGGCTGGCCGGACTGGGCATTCACCAGGCCGGAAAGCTGCCAACCACCCAGAAGGGCGTTGGCCACCGGGCCGGCGTCGCCGAGCAGAGCCTTTCCTTTGCCGATAGGAAGCTCGTAGGAGTAGCTGACCTGCAGGACCTGCGGAGTGATGCCGCCGATGGGGCCCTTGGAGTCATTGGGATATTTGCCCGTAAAATCCTCGACGCTCTCCGTGCCCAGCACTCTCGTCCACTGATACTCGACGCCGAAGCCAAGGCCGTGGCTGAACTGCTTGTGCACGCCAACTTGCAGCGAGTTCATGATAGTGTGGAAGATCGGATCGATGAGATAGGGGATCGGACCCAGGGTCGGAATCGGGCTATTCGTGCTCGAATTCAAATTCTGGGTGGGATCGATCGGATCGTTCAAATTCAGATACGGGGCATAGTTGCCGTTGCCGTTGAAGTTGTTCTGCTTGAGGTTGTGCTGGCCGACGTAACCGACGCGCACCGCAATCTGCCCCTTGAATTGATGTTCCAAAGCCAGGTTGTACTGCTCGGTGTAAGGCGTCTCCAGCGAGTGCTCGGCGTTGACCCCGACATTGCCGCCGGAGGTTCCGGTTCCGGAGAAGGGATTGCTCATGGTAAAGGCGGGTGTAGGGGACGAATTGTTGAACGTCTCGTTGTCGATGAAGGGCGTGCCGCCCGAATTATCGGCCCACATCTCGCCGACATAGGAGGCCGGCAGCAGGTTGAAGTAGATGCCGTAGGCGCCGCGCAGAACCGTGTTCGGGAACAACTCGTAGGCAAAGCCCAGGCGCGGTGCAAAGTTCTTGGTGTTGCGGCCCAGGTAAGCGAAGGGGTTGTTCGGGATATTGGCGGTCGAAGAGAGTGTCAGCAGACCGGCGTTGGTCAGTAGAGTTTGATCGTGGGAGTTGATCGGAATGAAAGTCCCCGTATAGCTGCTGCCGAAGACCACCACCTTGCCCAGCGACGGCACAAAGAGCGAGGCGTCGTTGTAGGGGCCGACGCCGAACCACTGCAGGTCGTAGCGGATGCCCATGTTGATGGTCAGTTTGCGCATCGGCTTCCAGTCGTCCTGAAGGTAGCCGGCCCACTGGCTGGAAATGTTGCGCGTGATGACCGCAGAGGGAGTTCCCTGCTCAGTCGACCCCGGATATCCCAGCAGGAAGTCGGCAAATGCCTCGCCCGAATAGTTGCCGCTGAAGACGAATTGGCCGTGCTCCGGAGGATTGGCGGAGACGTTCCAGTGGTTGTCGTAGAGGTAGCTAAAGCCGGCCTTGAGGGTGTGCTTGGAGAGAACCTTGGTCAGCGAGGTGTTGATCTGGCCGGCCTGCTCCAGGTCATGAGAACCGGATTCGCCCGTATTCGTGATGCCATCACCAAATTTGAGATGCGGCGCGCCCTCGATGGGCTGCGCTGCAAGGCCGGGAATGATCGACTCCCACTGGGTGCCGACATTCTGCGGAGCGCGGAAGATGGGCAGGTGGAAGAACGATCCGTTGCTGTCCAGGATCATGGTCGGCGAGAAGGTGTGCGTCCAGCCGAGGATGGCATTGGTGTTCTTTTCGCCGTCGCCGGAACGTCCGCCCTGCAGGCTGTCGGAGCCGACGGTGGGGTTGGGACCGTAGTTGGCGTGCATGAAGGTGCCGCGAATCTGATCGTTGGGACCCAGCCTATGGTCGATGTGTACCGAGATGCGATCGGAGGCTTCGGTATAAGGGACCAATTCGTGGCAGTTGCCGGCAGTAAAAGTGGTCACGTTCGGGCATGGAATCAACTTGGTCATCAACGCCTGCGAGACCGTATTGATATTCGTGATCTGATTGGTCACAGTGTTCACGCCGGTGATCGCGTTAAGAGTCGGGAATGCGGAGAAGTCTCCGCTGCGCATTTGCGCGGTGGGCTGCTTGGAGGTCAGGGAGGCCGACTGTTGCAGCCGGAAGCCCTCGTAGGAGAAGAAGAAGAAGCTGCGGTCTTTGCCGTTGTAGAGATGCGGAATCACGATCGGACCGGCGAAGTTGCCGCCGTACTCGTTGCGCTCATAGGTGGGCCGGGGGCCGGAATTGCCATCTTCTTTGGCCGAGGTGCCTTTGGAGCGGTTGTACTCCAGCAATTCGCCATGGAACTTGTTGGTGCCGCTGGCGCTGACCACGATGAGCTGAGTCGGCTGGCCAAACTCGGCCGGAGAGCCGGTTGAGATGACCTTGAACTGCGAGATGGCATCGAGCGAGGGGACTTCAGGCTCGGCGCGCTGAATAGTGATTTCGGTGTTGGAGACGCCGTCGAGGGTGCTGCCCAGACCGCCGTAGGTATTGCGGCTGCCCGTGCCGGCGGCAAAGGTCTCGCCGCGGGTGGCCAACTGGTCTTGTGCACCGACGCCCTGGATGCCAGGGGATTGAGCAATCAGGCCCATCAGGCTGAGGCGGCCATTCAACGGCGCGCTCTGGATGGCTTCCGAGTCGATCACCTGGCCGACCGAGGAATCTTCGGTCTGGATGGCGGGCGGCGCGCTGGTGACCGTGATCGTCTCACCCGTCGAGCCGATCTGTAGTTGCGCGTTGACGATCTCGATCTCTTCGATCTGCAGCGTGATGCCGCTTTGCTCGAAGACCTTGAAGCCGGCCTTATCCACCTTCACGCTATATCGGCCTGGCTGCAGTTGGGTGACCTTGTAGGAACCGATATCGGATGTCGTGATAGTGCGTGCGGCATTGGTGTCCACATTGCGAACGGTGACGGACGCTCCGGCGATAATGGCGCCGCTGGTATCGGTCACCGTGCCCGTGATCGAACCGGTAATTCCTTGCGCCAGGGCGCCAGGCGCCAGAGCCAGTGTGAGCAACAGGCTGGCAAAGAGGGCGGAATACACTAGGCGGGCTTTCGCCTGAAGTGTTCCTAACCCCTTTGTTATTTTTTGCATACCAAATTTCATTACTGCCTCCAATTCTTTCGCTAGTTTGTGCTCTTTCGTTTGCTTGTGGAAAACATTGTCTCCTTGCAAGGCACGATAGTCTCCGAGTTGTTGACTGGAATTGCCCCCGCAATTCTGTGTGTTCTCTTGCATCTTGCATCCTGCCTCCCCCCCGCAACAATAGACAAGTGAATTCACAGTGAGTTCTCTGTAAGAAACACTGTTAAAAGCGATTCGGTCATCATTCGGAGCGGCCGCTCCTCTTGAAGTCCAGTTCCACGCCTCCACCAGCAGCCAGCCTGTCTTCCTATGGCGGCGAAGCGAAAGCGCATATTTCCGGGGCGTTATAAGCCGTTTATGCCGGCTTGAATTCCGCTTTTGATAAATGTCGATCGGGCAAAAATAGAGATGTGCTTGTTCACTGGCCCGCGAAAAGGAGGAGGACCGCACTACCGCATCCAACTGCACTTGGCTCGTTAACAGCATGTGGGTGAAGCTGCGATAGTTCTGTGTGCATGAGCCGCTAAGAAAATGGCTGCCGCGAATGCCTTTAATGTATGTTTCGCAGGATCCATTGGGCTACCGCAATTGAATCTCCGTTTGCCGAATAGGTCTGCTTTCCGCAACAGTGCCGATCATCAAGTCGGCGACTGAACCCATGGCTTCCAATGCTACTAAGGAGGATCACTCAAATGAAGATAGGAGCGGGACGGTTGGCTGGAGGAGTCGAGATATGATTCGTCATTGTGGTTGTAGGAGCCGGATCGGTAAGTGAGCATCATTCCTTCACACGCGCTTCTAACCGTTAGAAGAGAATGATCCGTGCATAAAGACCGGCTAAACAAAGCTGCAACCGGTATACGGTGCGTCGCGGCTCAGCGTCTCTCCAACTGTTATTGGCAAACTACTGTCGTCGAGCGGCCTCTTTAACGCTGATGAATGCGAAAAGCCTCGACTTCGGTCCTCAACGGTGTTCCAACCAGCTTTGAACTGGCGAGCAGAACCTCGAAGAAAGGGAAGCGACCGTTTGGGACCTTCTGGCGAATGGTGGCAAGACCCTCGCTGGAGGTAACCCACTCCCCTGCCGCGAGGGTAGCTTGCGAGTCGTTTCCCGCAATGATCAAGGCATAGCGATGAGCGCTTAAGTTCGGCAGGAAAGCAACGACGCTGTAGCCTCGGTTAGGCTCTGCAAAGAGTCCGTAAACAGACTGTTCCCCCTGCGCCGGTGTACGATTGATGATCTGCGTATAGTGCCGTACAACGTCATATTCCACGTAAAAATCCATCCGGTCTTTATACAGCTCTACCCATGGATTGGACGCCGGGCCTCCGATCAGGATGACGTTATTCGCTTTGATGCTCTCGGGAGCGTAGGCGCGGGCGGAAGCCAGCTTGAGATTCGACGAGTGTGCGTCCAACTCCATCACTCGTTCGGCAACTCGAAAGTCCCCCACGCTTCCGAGGTCCCGGCCCAGGATCATATTGATCGTATTCCGCGTCTCTGGTGTCACACCGGGAAGATCGACGCGGTTCTTGTACTTGTAATCCAGATAGTCGTCCAGCGAGACGGGCTGCTTGAGAATGTCTTCGGCGAGTGCCAGGGAGGTATCCGCGGTCACGATGTCAACCTCTTCGTTGGAACCGAAGAACTCAGACCAGAATGCCCGGCGCACAGGATCCGCCTGCCAGGGGCTCACCTCCGATCGAAGGATCGCGTTCTGCCAAAGAAAAAAGACCATGCCACAGCAGAGCAGGACTGCGCATCCAGCGATCACCCAAAAGCCTCTGCTGGAGACAATCTTCCATCTCCCCGCGCTCATCGAGATCGTCGGCGACTCCTCCAGTTCGAGGCTGTTTGTGACAGGAGAGAGGGTCTCGTCGGCTTCGTGAGGACTCCGGCTGCCTGACGTCTCATGCTCGTCGTTGACCTGGCGGCGGCAGAAGATGGGAATGTAGGTGCCGCGAGGAATCTCAACGAGAAGCGTCTCGGTCGAGCCCTCGTCCTCGAAGTAGTGTCCAAGGCGCTTCCGCAGCTCGGTCACATTCACCCGAACGATATTGTCGAGGCTGGTGTCGTAGTCGTCAGACCGCCCGAACACGGCTCCGCCGATCTCCTGTTCGTGGATGGTGGTGACCCCTGACTTGATGGACTGTGTGCCGATGTACAACAACAACTCCCGGAGCCGCAGCGCACGCTTGAACTCCTGGCTGTTCCGGATGCGCTCAATCAACTCCCAGCGCTCGGTTGCACTGATCTCCGCATGGTCTGGCTCAGCGGCGACTTTGGTCACTCATCCCTCCAGTGGGCAGTGTCGGAAAGTAGTGGACATTCGGCTCGCAGTTCCGGCAACGACAACAATCCATTGTAGAGGAAAACAGTGTGCTGAAGCCATATTGCCACTGTCCTGCCGAGGTTCCCACCAAGCCGATAACAGCTACTTATACAGTAGTATACGCCCACTCTTGTATCTTGGTTTTGAATAATTCTTGAATGTACTACTGGACGCCAAACTTGGGGAGCCGCCACCGCGCCGGCTCCGCGAATGAATGATGAATGCCGTCCAGACCGCCCTCACCCGGTTTCGGCCAGCCGTGCATTGCCGATCAGACCTTGGCGCAGGCCCTCAACGCATCAAATGCCGTGATAGGGCTTGCTATAGTGCGTGGACCAGTCCACCAGGCTCGCGTTCAGGAATCTCCAGGTCGCCTGCCTGGTGTCCACCTCCATCAGCATATACGCGTTCTCATCGTAGCGTGTGGCAGCGATTGCATAGTGCTGAGGACTGTATGTATGAGCAAAGTCGATCCACTCGTGTATATGGCCGGAGATTACAAGCTGGATCGTTTCCCGGTATTTGCGCAGCAGTGGAAGCAGGCCGTAGTCCCCGAATTCGGAAGGTCCATCCAGAATCAGCGGGAAGTGGAGAAACACGAAAGCAGGCCTGTGCTGCTGCAACTGAGCCTCGAAACAATGAAGCTGCTCTTCACCCAGTGAACCGACCATCGGATTGAAATCCGGCGAGACATAGCTATTGATCAGGTCGCGGGCCGAGGTCAGTCTGGCAGTTGTCTTATATAAACTGCTGGTGTCAAGTTCGCTGTTCTCGTGTCCGTGATAAAAGCCATCGATGATATGCGTGTCGGCGGCCACCGCAAAGAAGAACTTATCCGGAGACGCTGTCACAAGAACCTGCTCAACCCATAGATTCCGTGTGAGCAGGCACGCAATCGAGATAGAACCCGGCGCCACGAATTTTCTGCGATCCATCTGCATGAGAACCGCTTCGATAGCCGTTCGTAAATCGTCGCGGGCGCAACCTGGACAACTCGTTATGGCTTCGCCGCAGCGCAAAGCGGCGAAACGGCATCCGACATGGACGGTGGAGGCTCTTTTTTCCCAAAAACAGTTGGCGCCGATCCCATAATAAACACCAGTGTTCCGCCATGCTCGATTTCCCTGTGACGAAACCACGCCCTGTCCAGCGGCGTTCCATTGAGAGTCGCCGACTGGATGTAACGGTTGATGTGTTCCTTGTCCAGGTTGCGCGCCACAATGCACAGCGACTTACCGGAGGAGAGTTCGATCTCCACCTCCGGAAAGCTAGGAGTCCCGATGATGTAAACATCCTGCCCTGCATTCGGATAGAAGCCGAGTGAGTTGAAGATGAACCAGCTTGACATCGCGCCTGAGTCGTCGTTGCCGGGAATGCCGCTGCGCTGATCCGTAAACGCCTTCTCCAACAACGCATTGATAACTTCCGCCGTTTTATCGGGCCGTCCAGCCCAGTTATACAACATCGGTATCAGAAAGCCGGGTTCATTCGTCACATCGAAGTGCTGGCGGTAGAAGATGTTGTCGAGGCGCCGCACAAACGTCTCATTGCCGCCCGCCATGGCGATGAGCTTGCGGACATCTTGCGGCGCATATATGGAGTACGTCCAGAGATCACCCTCGTAAAAGAAGTCCGGCCACGTTCCGCGTATCAGCAGGTTCGGCTCGGCCCAAGTGCCGTCAGGATTGCGAGGCCGCAGAAAGCCATGAAACCCCTCCGCGGTAAGATCCTTGTCCCAAAGGTTCTCCCAGTTGTGGGCGCGGCTGGCGAACAGCTTCGCCTCAGCAGTTCGATCAAGACCGCAGGCGACTTCAGCAATGGCAAAGTCGTCGTAGGCGTACTCCATGGTCCGCGATCCCGAGCGCTCATCGGCAAGCGTCACATAGCCCTTTGCGTTGTAGTCGAGGATGCCGCCGCGGCCTTCCTTCTGTGCGTCGGCTGGCGGGACAGATGCATCCTTCAGCATCGCTTCAAAGGCGGTTGCATAACCGATACCCTTCAAGCCCTTCATCCAGGCATCGGCAATCACCACGTTGGCATTGCTTCCGCCTTGTGTGCGGCCATTGTCATTGCCGCTGCGCGCGTCCGGCATGTAGCCCGAGTGTCGATAAATATCGATCAATGAGCGGATCAGGTCGCGCTGCCGGTCGGGAGCAATCAGCGTAAGCAGCGGGCCCGAACTGCGAAAGGTATCCCAGATCGCGTAGTAATCGTCGTAGTACGGTTCGGTGGATTGCCAAAGCGAATTCTCGCCTCTGCGGTCCGACGGCATCAGCATCGTGTGATACATCGCCGTATAAAATTGAACGCGCTTGGAGTCCGTCTCGCCATGAATCTTGATCTTCGACAAAGCCTCATTCCATGTGCGCACGGAGGCCATGCGCACCCTGTCGAAGTTCCACCCTGGCGCCTCCTGCTGTACGTTGCTCCGCGCCTGCTCCGTGCTGACGAACGATATTCCGGCCTTTGCCTGAATCACCTGTCCCGCGTGCGTATGGAAATTGAATGCGGCGCCGATGGGCTGGTCTCCGCTGATCGAAGCCTTCTTCGCGGATGAGAGCGCAGTGCCGACCCAGGTCTGCGCGCTAAATGCCGGCGTATCGAGAACGATATAAAAGTAAACTTTGTACTCGCCGCCTTTGTTCCATCCGCCAATATACCTGCCTACGCCTTCGGCTTCGCGATCGGAGATAATCCGAACTTCCCCGCCGAGAAACCGTTGCGACTCCGAGCCCGATCCTTTGTTAAGGCAGTGCGCAAGATCGACGGTGATGTGCGACTGCGATGAAGACGGAAACGTATAACGGTGAAAGCCTACGCGGCGCGTTGCAGTCAGCTCGACCAGGGTGTTGTAGCGCGTCAGTTTCGCCGCGTAGTAGCCGGGATGATTGACTTCATCGGAGCGCGGCGACTTGATGTCCGCGAGGTCGAGTGGCCCGGTCACTGGAGTGACAAGAATGTTCCCGTACTTGCCGGCAGCACCGCTCAGGTGCAAATGGCTGAATCCCAGGATGCGGCCACCGCTCATGTAGCCAAATTTGGAAGGCGTGCCGTCGAAACTCTCCATGTCCGGGCCGAGCTTGACCATGCCGAAGGGCATGACTGCGCCAACGAATGTATTCCCGCCCCAGTCCACACCGAGAAAGGGATACACACTTTGAACGTAGTCAGGCGCAGTGGCGGCGCGGCTGCCCTGGGCCTGACCTTGAAGCGAAAAAAGTATCGCTATCGAGTTCAGCAACGCAAAAAGGAATCTCGAACTAGGCATTGCATCGCGTCTGGCGCCGAATGGCATGGCCGCTTCTCCTTGTCGGGAGTATATATGCTTCGGTTATGTCCGGCCGCCGTCACCCGGCGAGCCCGCGCTTTGTTCTGGAACTACAAGCAGTCTCATAAATGCCTGAGCAGCAGTTTGAGGCAGGCGAGATGTACCATGCCGAAGAAGTTATCGATTGGGTTAATCCGCTCCGATTGGCGCATTCCCGAGGTGTCCGCGTGTGCATTATCACCCTTCCGCCCCAAGATCCAAACGAAAGTGGCCTCCTTGATAGGCTAGCGAAATCCGAGTGGAAGTCGTCTTACGAGAGGAGACACACGAGAAGATTGCGATCATAGATAAGCAAATCCTCTGGGATGGATCCCTCAATATCCTTTCACACAAAGATGGGCCTGAAAGCATGAACCGCTTTGATGACCCAAAGAAGTGCCAACGGAAGGAAGTTATTGTCGGAAACTATCTTGCTCCGCAGTTTTTCGCATACAGCAAGGCGACAGAGAATAAATTACTCCGATACATTAGTCCCGTTGTGGACCGTCCTTGACAAGGAACACTGCAAAGGACAACGATAAATTATGCTATTCTTCTTCCGGTACTGTTCAAAGCTCCTTCTCATTATATTGAGCTGTGTAGTTATGCCGCACTTCCTCCTGAGCCAGACCGCACAAGCCAGGCCCGGCGCCGCGCGCGACTACGTTCACAATGTCTATCCCTTTCTCGGTGTGGACTGGGGCGGCAATACCTTCGTCGGCGCGGCCGTGCCCTTCGGCATGGTAAAGCTCGGCCCGGACATGGAAAGCTTCGATAGCCGGCCCTCCAGCTTTGGCTACCTCAGCGGCGGCCGCATCCTGGGCTTCAGCCATCTTCACCTCAGTGGAGCCTCCGGCAAGTATGGCAATATCCTCATCGCTCCCGTCACCGGTCCGCTCGACCTCGCGGACATCAAGTCGCCCCGCATCGAAGAGATGAACCATCCTGGCTACTACGCCGCGACGCTCACACGATACAACGTCCGTGCGGAGTTGACTGCCACTCGCCGCGTCGGTTTCCATCGCTACACGTTTCCCGCTGCTCAGCAGTCGCATCTTACCATTAACATTGACCATTGCCTGAACAAAGGCTCGGACTCGGAGTCGCAGCGTTTTCTAGGAGGACGGGTCCACCTGCTCTCCGACCATGAAGCAGAAGGCGTGGGCCGCTACGCTGGCGGATGGAATAAGGGCGGCGAGTACAGAGTCTACTTCTACATCGTCCTTGACACCCCGTCCACCAGCGCCCAGGCCTGGGACGGCAACACGCTCACGTCCGGCAAAGAAATTTTGGTGGACGGAGATCGGCCTGTCGGCGCCACCTTCAACCTACGCACCCACGCGGGCCAGGTTGTTCAGGCAAAGGTTGCCCTCTCATTTATCAGCACAGAGCAGGCGCGTCAAAACATACAACGCGAGGCTCCCGCGTGGAACTTCGATGCTGTCCGCAAGGCCTCTGTAGAAAACTGGAACCAGGCTTTGTCCAAGATCCGGCTCCGTGGCGAGACGGACTCAAAGCGGATTCAGTTTTACACCGCAATGTATCACATCATGCTCATGCCATCCGATCGCACAGGCGAGAACCCCGGCTGGCAATCGGCCGAGCCTTACTACGACGATTACTACACAATCTGGGATACTTATCGCAGCTCAGGCCCCCTGCTCACTCTTATTGCTCCCGAGCGGCAACGTGACCTCATCCGCTCACTCATCGATATCTATCGTCACGAAGGCTATATGCCCGACGCCCGCAGCGGAAACGCCACTGGCCGCACTCAGGGTGGCAGCAACGCCGATATCGTCATCGCCGATGCCTACGTCAAAGGTCTGACTGGGATCGATTACACCACTGCTTTCCAGGCCATGCTGAAAAACGCGTCCGTTCCCCCGGCCGACCCGCAGAAGGAGGGCCGCGGCGGCATCCTGGACTACAACACCAAAGGCTACCTCACCCTGGCCGACGAGCGCTCCGGCTCCCGCACCGTGGAGTACGCCTACAATGACTTTGCCATTGCTGAAGTCGCCTGCGGCCTCAATCGACCTGCCGAGGCCAAGCTGTTCGCCGCCCGCGCCCACAATTGGGAACATCTCTGGGACAAGGACCTCACCGTGGAAGGCTTCAAAGGCTTTCTGCGCCCTCGCAATCCCGACGGCAGCTGGGCTGAGCCGAATCTGCTCCTACGCGGCGAATGGCCCGACTTTTTTTACGAGGGCGACCTCTGGACCTATTCGCTATTCGCCCCTCAGGACGTTCGAAGACTTATTGCCTTGGCGGGGGGCAATCAGATGTTCGTGCACCGTCTCGACAGCATCTTCTATCGCGAGCACTTCGACGTCACAAACGAGCCCGGCTTCCTCATTCCCGTTCTTTATAACTGGGCAGGACGGCCGGACCACACCGCCGAAGTTATCAACGAATTACTCGAGAAGGCCTTCACCGACCAGCGCACCGGCATACCGGGCAACGATGACTCTGGCGCTATGTCCAGTTGGTTCATCTTCCAGTCCCTCGGCTTCTACCCCAATGCCGGGCAGGACATCTACCTGATTGGCACCCCCAGCTTTCCCGAGGCGGATATCACGCTCGCTTCCGGAAAAACTCTGCGTATCCTTGCTCGCAACATGGACAGCGAACACATCAATCGCTTTATCCAGTCCGCGACGCTGAATGGAGCGCCGCTCTATACCTCGTGGTTTCGGCACAGGCAGATCGCAAATGGCGGAACGCTTGTGTTCACCATGGGTTCGGCCCCCTCTAACTGGGGAACTGCCAACCCTCCACCCTCGATGTCGGATCCAGTTTCGCCGCTCTGCGCTGCGGCACAGCCATAGCACAAGGATCTCCCGGTTCACCCAGAAACGCTTAGGCTAGACCACCCTCTGGAGTCAACGTCATGTTTGATCTCAGGCACTTCGATTTCAGACAGTTCACGGCTCTCGGCGGCGTGTCACCGCCCACTTTCCTTTCTTGAGCACGCTTCCGGGCGCTAAACAAATGCCTTCTGTCTAGAATTCAAGTTTCAGGGACACCTGTCCGGTACGGCCCCCTCCAAAATCCGATCCGCGGTTGGAAGTAATCTTTCCGAAAAGCGGACTTTCGATATTCAGATTTGGATCATTGAGATTGGTGTGGTTCAAAACATTGGTGAAGGTGCCTTCCGCGCGAAGATGCACATTGCTGGTAATTTCGATT
Organism: Occallatibacter sp.; assembly: GCA_049698655.1. GTDB lineage: Bacteria > Acidobacteriota > Terriglobia > Terriglobales > Acidobacteriaceae > Telmatobacter. The sequence continues at coordinate 20,285 of JBAVYF010000105.1, forward strand.
CGTTTGCTGAGGCCGGCCGACCAGTTCACGGT
>JBAVYF010000106.1:0-1582 GCA_049698655.1 Occallatibacter sp.
GGATACAGTGGATACCGATCTGGGCCCCGTATCGCTCAAGGAACTTGAAGATCATTACATGCGGGTCTGGCTCGATCTGGTCTTCTTTTCCTTTGACGCGCCCGTGGAATATCAGCCGCAGTACGGCCGGGAATTGGCCGAGGCGCCTGGCCTCGCGACGCTGCTCTTGGAGACGGATTTGCCGCTGGAGAGAAAAGAGAGGCTCCTGATCGGCGTGGTGCAGAACGGGATTGATCTGTGGGGCATCGTGAGAGCCGGCTTTCATGGATGGCAGGCGCACGGAGGCCACGGGTCCGGAAGGAAGTGGCCGATCGTGTTCGCCGGGATGATGCTCGGCGATGATGAGATGGCCTCGCCCACCAAAACGTATCCCAACGTGCAATTCGGGGAAGACATGCAGACCCTGTTCAAGCGTTGCTGGACGGGCGCGAACGTGGTTTATGCGGGGCACAACGGCGTGGATCGAAATGGGGAGGACGTCAATAAGACGCAGCCGGGATGGGGCCAGTACGAACATCTTCAGCCGAAGGACTGGCCGATTGATCCGGACGAGCCCGGCATGAACGAAGGTTACCGCCGCTTGAACGGGCCTCCCTGGGTGGGCGAAGCGCTGGCGGCACGGATCATGCACGCGGAAAAATATTGGGACCACGACGCGTTTTTCGCTTATGTAGATCGCTGGATGACGGAGGATGATACGCCCTTCCGCAAAATCATCCAGGAGCAGACAACCTTCCCTCCTTATGGTTCACGCGGGCTGACCTATCCTTCCTATGATTGGCAAAGACAGACGTGGTACCCATTCGTAATGGAAATGTGGAAGAAATACCGCGACAACCTTCCGCCGGGCCCGAATGGAGAGAAGACCCCGCCGGCGGAAACGACTTGGAAGTAGGTTAGATCCTTCGCTGAAACATAAGGCGGCTTGGCTACATCCGGAGCGCCAGGGCCATCATTATTTGCTTCTTCACGGCGTTCACGAGACCGCGCAGCAATGCCAACCGGATGTTTATCACAAACATCAGAGCAATGCAGACGCAACCTGCCGCTACACAAAAGTGCATGGCGTACATGAAACCGCTCGCTTGTAAGGTATTCAAGATGAGTGGCGGATAGTTAACGATATATCCGCAAAAGAACATAACCACGGTGAAGGCGGACGCCAGACAATAGCCGGAAATTGCGCCGGATATAGTTAGATGCAACTGGCTCTGCCAGGATGCTATTTCAACAAGAGCAAGAGCGAGCCTGTCCTGGGGCAGCGTGCTGACGATGTCCCCGTCCTTGGTGAAAATATTCTGAGAGAATAGAAGCTTGCGGCGAGCGGCGCACTCCTGCCACTCGGCGGCCAGCCTCTTTCCTTTCGGTCCGCGTGAAAAGGCGCCTGCCAACCGGTCGCAGGCGCTTCGCAATGGGTCGGGGCACAGGCAGACCAGCCCGGCGAAGACAAGGACCGCCACGCCGGCGATGCATATCCAGTCCGGGGTTGTCATTGCCACTCCGCTCCAGCGCCCGCACCGCGAAGTTCCGCTACGGCTTGACCGGTTCGTAGAACCCGCGGCCGAGATAGCGCAGCTTGCCT